>DAIDTZ010000440.1 GCA_027456925.1 Nitrospirota bacterium | reverse complement strand
CTCCTGGTATTTATCGGCATCGTCGGCATCTTGTACTCCCACACCTTTGTCGGCCCCTTGACGCGCATTCGCCGGGCTTTGGATCAGCTTGCTGCCGGAGACGAGAATGTTTCACTTCGCCTGCGAGAGTCAGATGATCCGGTGCTCAAGGACCTGGTAAAAACAATTTCGCGGCTCTGTGAGTACAGCAGGAATTCCCATCTTCTGATTCGAGAAACATCGCGGGACCTTTTTGCCGAGTTCGCGGTCCTTGAGGACATGATCCACAAAGGGGCGGACCCCTCCGATATCCGGAAACAGTCCGATGTCGTTCGCAAGAAGCAGGAACTTCTGGGCAAGGCGATCAAAGGTTACGGAAAGAAGTAGGAGAGGCCATGGCGGAGAGCGGATTTCGAGGAAAGAGCATGAAAGCGGTGGCCTTCGACGTGGCCGAAGGCTATGTTTCGGTGAACCCGCTCTTCCTGAAAAAGTTCGACAAAGACATGATCAAAGACCTGTTCGAACACCTGAACAAGGCGATGACAGCGGCGCGGAATGAAAAGCTTGATCTTACCGATCAGGCGTCGGTCAGGACGAGAAACATGAAACTCCAGCGGCTGCACAACGCCATGATCATTCTCCGGAACCTGGCCCGGGAGAAGCGCTTCCCGCTGTGATGGTTCTTCGCTGACAGCTCGTGGTTCGTAGTAAAAGCTTTGAGCCGCCGGCGTTGGACTTTCCTACGAGCTATCAGCTCCAAGCTGCCTTGTTATCCCACCGCTACACAAAATCTCTTCTTGAACTCCTCGGGAGAAAGCTTTGTCGCGGCCGCGAGCTTTTTGAGCGACTCACCCTCGAGATCTTCCTTTTCCAGCCGGATCATGTATCGCCGCGCCATATGGTAGTCGTCGGCATTGGTATCAACGATACGGATCCTGGTTTTGCCGGTTGTGGGGTCGATCAGGTCCGCGAACTTGATCGGGTGGCAGAGACCGTCCTCCAGCATGATCATGGCCCCGGTGCCCCCTCCGACGAGGAACTTCACGGCACTGTAGCCCAGATAGCGCGTGTATTCCCGGTCATAGGAGATCGGCGGATTGCAGCGGAGTTCGTAGCCGATGTCCTTGGCAATGATGGTGGTCTTGAGCCCGAGGGTGCTGAGTTCGGCGGTCACCCGCTGCTTCAGCATATCGCCGAGCGGGACCTCCGCCAGCCGGATGTTGCCGTGCTCGTCCCGCGGCACGTCCTTCATGAACGTGAGCTCCTCGGGGTCGAACCGCGTCGCGACGCCTTCGGCGATCACGGCCACGCCGTGGCTCCTGCCCATGGCGTGGCGTTTGATGATGGCGCCGGTAAGAATGGTCACCACCTTGTTCAGGGAGATCTTGTTGCCGAGCTCTTCGGGAATGAGGGTAAGTGTGGCCCCGGCGCCCATGCCCATGCCGAGCGCCAGATGGCCGGCAGAGCGGCCCATGGCCACGACGAAGTACCAGCGGAACGCTGTCTGGGAGTCCTCCATCAGGTTCTCCACGAGCTGCGTGCCGAGCTGTCGCGCGGTCTCGAACCCGAAGGTCGGCACGCCATGCGGCAGCGGCAGATCGTTATCAATGGTCTTCGGAACATGACAGACAGCGATCTTCCCACCTGCCGCCTTCTCTACCTGGGTGGACGTGAAGGCTGTGTCGTCTCCGCCGATGGTAACGAGGTACTTGACGCCCAGCTCGTTCAGGGTCTTAATGACGTTGGCCATCTTGGCGGGGTCCTTGGTGGGATTGTCCCGTGACGTGCGGATGATGGAGCCGCCGCGCGTGTGGATGCGGGAGATCTCGTCAGGATGCAGGTTCCGGGTATGCGTTGCGTCCCCCTTGCCGAGCCATTTGAACCCGTCGTAGACGCCGATCACCTCGAGACCCTGCTTCACCGCCTCGAACGTGACGGCGCTGATCACCCCGTTGATGCCCGGCGCCGGTCCCCCGCCGATGACTATTGCAAGCTTGCCCCCCATGACTGCCTCCTGATTGCTTCAACTACTTGGTTGTGGCCTCTGCGCATTGATCGCGCACGCGCAACTGTAGCAAAATGAGGCTTACTTGTCAATATGAAACAGGCCGCTTATGAGGCCGGAATATCCGGCAAAATGGAAATGTCCGCTGAATCGGGCTTTTTGCGCCTCTTGAATATTTTTGTGAAGTGTGTATACTCGGCAGCAGTACTGGCGTACAAGAAAGGAGTGAAGACCCGGCCATTATGGTGTAACTTGTAACAGGGTTCAACGAAATCAGGGAAGTGGAGTGAAAATCTCCCGCTGCCCCGCAGCCGTGAAGGGAACGAAAGCCCGGTATGCCACTGTCAAGAGTGATGTCCTGATGGGAAGGCGGGTGAGTAGGAGTGGGCCCCAAAGCCGGAAGACCTCGAAAAACAGAAAAATTCCCGCGGGAGGAGTTATGAACACGCACTATAAGTTTTTCATTAATAGGAACTGCAATTATTTCCCCTGTCACAACCTGGCCGATTGGAAGTCCTGCCTTTTTTGCTGGTGCCCGCTTTATTTGCTCGATTGCGGAGGTGATTTTGTCATCAGGAAAGGCGTTAAGGACTGCTCACCCTGCGTTATCCCTCATAGTGAAAACGGATATGATTATGTCCTGGAAGTGGTAAGCCGAACGATTTACAAAAAGAATGACGACAGCGCAGACCAATCCGTAAAAAAACCCGACAAACCACAATCCTAAGTTCAGCCCGCTGGGATAACCGCGAAATCTTTTTGATGGGCCGTGGTTGATGCTTATTCTGCACCGTTACTTTTTATGGGTTTACTCCGGCGAAGGACTTGCACCATACAAAGTCAATGGTATCGACTTTGCCGCCGCGCAGCAGGATGTCCATGGTTCCCGCATCACGTACTTCTTTGCACTTCATCTTGGCGGCTATGTCCCGGCTCTCAAAATGGCTGTTGAGAAAGAGAATGTCCGACCCCAGGGGGGACCCGGTATACCAACTCCTGAAGCGCTCATCGTTATTGTCGATCAGGAACACCCTGGTCTTGTACGGAAGCGCGTAGTACATCATGCGGCTGACATCGGTCCAGTTCATGACCGCCAGCGCTTTTTCGGACGAAGGGTCCTCGGCCATGATTTCATTTGCCCGTTTGACGATATCGGGGCTCCCATAGACATCGTGAAAGGGAGACTGATAATCGGGGAAGCGAAAGAACTTGAACGCGAGCTCCGCATGCAGAAGGACGGTAACAACGATGCTGAAGCCGAGCGAAAAGACGAGGATGGCCTGCTTGTGCCGCGCCCTGCTCTTGTCGAGGAAAACAATCCCGATGGGGATGAGGAGCGCATAAAAAACGGCTGACCAGTGCGGCAGCGCGAATTTAAACAGAGAGGAATAGAGAAAGAAGATCGCCACCGTGCCCCCGATAAGCGCCGAAAGAAGCATGCGATCGTTGCGGCTGCGCAGCGCTTTATAGAGCCCATAGAAGGCGAGCAGGAAAAATGGCGGACTGTAGGCGCCCAATTGCGCTGCGAGCCCCCCGAAAAACTTGGCGAAGTTGGGCATATGCCCGCCCACGACGTGGCTGCTCTGGTAGCGGAAGCTTATGAAGTCGGTCTGGATGTTCCAAACGATTACCGGTGCGATGACGACAAGGGCGATGGCGGCAGTTATGAGCAGGCGAGGGTTTAAAAGAATGTCGTATCTCTTCTTTATCAAGCCATAAATGAGAATCGCGGGGACAAACAAGATGGCCGTGTACTTGGCAAGGCCCGCAACGCCGAGGACGAGCCCCAGGAGGACGAAGTTTCTGAGCTTTGGTGAACGCTCCAGCCTCTGGACCGCGAATATGAGCGCGAAAGCGACGGGCAGGAGCAGGGACTCCGGGAGCAGCATAAGCCCGAGCCCGCTCAGCAGAAAGGAGCTGTTCAGGGCAACAACCGCATAGAGCGCGGTCCTTCTTCCGCCGAGCGACAAGGTGAACCGATAGCATAAGAACGACGTGACGATAAAGAGAAGGATGGCCGGAAGCCGCGCCAGGAATTCGTTCGTGCCCAGCGTGTAGTAGAACAGCGCATGGGTCCACCCGACCAGGGGCGGATGATCGAAGTAACTGAGCGCCAGATGCTTGGCATAGAGAACATAGTGCGCTTCGTCAGTGCCGAGCCCGAAAGTCGGCGCCACAGCCAGGCGGACGGCGGTGAATGCGGCAATGATCCAGAGGGCCGCCCGGTTGTCGCGGTACAGGGATGCGAGCGTTTTTTTCATTTCAGTTCTTCCAGCTTGGGACGAAGGATTCCGAAGACCTGTTCAGGGTTGATGACCTGGAGGCAGACGTTGTCCGTGCACGCGGTCTTGCGGTGGTTTGACGCGGAAACGCAGGGCGAACAGGCCAGCCCGGCGTAGATCGGCGTGGTCGTGCCGAGGGTGCCGTACAGCTTGGGAGTTTCGGGTCCGAAAAAAACATACGTCGGCATTCCGGTGACCGAGGCAAAGTGCGGCGGCCCGGAGTCGTTGCTCAGCATGCAGGCGCTTATGGAATAGAGGGCCGGCAAATCGGAAAGACTTGTTTGGCCGGCAAAGTTGACGCAGCGATCGCTGCCGAAACCCGAGATGATCGTCTCCAGGCCAGCCCGCTCGCTCTTGCCGCCCGTAAGCATGATGGCCACCTTCGGGTAATGCTCGATGATCATGCGGGCCAGGGTGATGTATTTTTCCTGGGGCCAGCGACGGATCGGCAGCAGCTCCGAAGCGTTGGCGTTAAAAAGAACGATCCGGTGGCGCCCCGGGTCAAAGGCGGGGAAGGTTTCGCTGATCTTGCGGCGCATGGACTCTTTAGCCAATTCACTCACGGCGACCTTCGGCAGCGTTATCTCGTCATCGGAAACGGCTGTTTTGGAATAGGGCAATTCGGCCTTGTCGCTCAGAAGCGCATTGGCAAGGGCGATGAAGTTCTTTGAAATATGGAGATGGGGGTTGTAGGCGACATTGTGGGTCAGCATATCGCCGCGGTAGAGCCCTTCGTTATAGAAGGCATAGAACCCGACCGTGATCTTCGCCCCGGAAAGGCCCGTCAAAAGAGCGCTAAAGCGGGAAAAAAGCTCCATGTCGATGATTGCGTCAATACGCTTTTTGCGGGTCCAGAAAAGAAACTTGAGCGCATCGAAAGCGAGCGGGAAAAACCCGCTGTCGTCGATGGTATAGATGTTTTCTTTCGGGATTGTGCACAGGAGCTCCAGGCTGGGGCTGTTTTTCTTAAAGATGGCAAAGTAGAGGTTTGCCTTCAATCGCTGTTTCAGTTTTCGCATCGCGGGGTCGGCCAGGATGGTGCTCCCCATTTCCGAAAGCTCGATGAACAGAATATTTTTTGGCTTAGCGCTGCTCTTCCCGAAGGAAAAAAGCGCGGAAAGCTTTTTTAAGATCGTCACGGCAAAGCAGAGCGGCACGCCGACATAGTAATCGACGTTTCGCATGGTATCGACTTTCATCAAAAACTCCTATTTACACCGCAAAATTTGCAATTGTCATATCCAGAATTAAAACCATAAGGGGAAATGGAGACAAAAGGAGGAGAAAGGGGGAGTAAGAAGAAAATATTGCATCTGAAAAATAAGAACGATTTTTCTCCCTTTCATCTTTCCTCTCCCTGACAAGACCATCGTGTCTTTACTGTTAAGCCATATATGGCATCAGGGGTTCCATCTCTCAAAAAAACGGTCCATGGCCAGGTTCTCCCCGAAGGGGACGTGCCCGTACCGCAGGGAGAGCTGCTTTGACGCGACGCCCTTCGGTTCCTTGTCCACGACCACTTTCCACATTGCAGCGGCCAGCCCTGATCTGTCCGCGCCGGCCTGGCAATGGATCAGCAGGGGCCGCGGGGCAGTTTTAAAGATCTCCAGCAGCTGGCCGACCTCGGCGTCAGTCGGCTCAGAGGATGCGCTGAGGGCGACGTCGTAATGCTGCAAGCCCAGTTTCGCGCTTGCAGCCATTTCTTCCTCATACCAGCGCTCGCCCGGATGCCGCCCCCGCAGGTTCAGGACGCTTCTGATCCCGTATTTTTTGACGTAGTGCGTCAGGTTGTCGCTGTCGGGTTGTGCCGTGCGGTATGCTTCCGCGGGTGTGATCGGGTAAAAATTCCCCTGTATTCTTACAGAAAGGACATAACCGGCAGCCGAAAGTAGAATGACAGCCAAAAGCCCGGTAATATAGGTACGCCGTTTGAACATAATTATGCCGATCGATATGGCCTCTGACTCATTCTTGCTTGTTTTTAACGAGGAAGTTCACGGCGGCCAAAAAGACGAATTTTCAGAAGACCTTATATTACCCGTTATGGCGCCCGGAGTCAAGATATTAGAAAACCAGGTAAACAATACGACTTGACAGTCGTGCCTACCTGTGGTACGAATAACATCCGTTGACATCAAGCCTTTAAGGACAGCCATGAAAACAGAGAACCTTGCCATAGTTTTTGTCGATATTGCCGGATTCACGCCGCGGACCTCCACCCAGACCCGAGAAGAAAACCTCAACCTGCTGCGGCGCTTCGATGGACTGGTACGGCCGCTCGTACGCGCCTACAACGGAAAAGTGATCAAGACCATCGGAGACGCCTTCCTGCTGACCTTCCGCTCCCCCACCGATGCGGTGCTGTGTTCCATGGCGATCCAGGACCGGATTGTCGAGGCTGACGCGGACATCGACCCGGCCGATCGCTTCACCATCCGCGCCGCAATCAACGTGGGCGAAGTCCGCATCGATGGCGGCGATGTCTTCGGCGAGGCAGTCAACATTGCCGCGCGCATCGAGGGCAAGGCCGGAGCAG
Source organism: Nitrospirota bacterium (assembly GCA_027456925.1). Classification (GTDB taxonomy): domain Bacteria; phylum Nitrospirota; class UBA9217; order UBA9217; family UBA9217; genus JAJYKN01. The sequence continues at coordinate 4,152 of DAIDTZ010000440.1, read as the reverse complement.
GGGAAGTATATTTTTCCGAGTCCGTCTTCCTGTCCATGACGAAGAGCGAGGTGCCGAGCGAAGAAGTCGGATACACCGAGCTCAAGGGAATTCCCGAAAAGATCCGTCTCTTTCGCGTGCCGCGCGCCGATGAGGCCGGAGGCGCAATGCTGAAGCATCCCGACGACGGCAGGACCCCGCGGAACAACCTCCCCTTTGCGGGCCGCGGGCTCGACCGCGTGCGAGACAAGCTTGCGGCCGGCCTCCCTGCCGAGGCGGCCGTGGCGCAGGCGCACGGTGCGCTGATGCTGCTGATGGAAACGATTGCGCGGGGTTTTGGATGGTGGAAAAACGAAATCCGGCGTTCGCGCGCGGTACAGTACGCAACCGCAGTGGTCCTCATCATTATCATCGTGTTTACGGTCTGGGCCGTGAAGCACCACAAACCGAAACCGGCCACGCCGTGGCAGAAACTGCAGCGTTCGCTCGACTTGTAATTGCTGCTGATCCGTTTTTGCGCTTACCTGCCGTGAGACGCGCTGCCGCTTCATGGCTCAAGGGAGGACCTCGTGGAACAGAGAGCTGCAGTCGGTCTCAAGCATGTTTTCAGCCTGCCCGTCATTGTCGCCTCCCTCGGTTACTTTGTCGATATCTACGACCTGGTTCTCTTCAGCATCGTCCGGGTGCCGAGCCTCAAGTCCCTCGGCCTTTCCGGCAAGGAGCTGATCGACTACGGCGTCTTTCTCCTGAACATGCAGATGGCCGGCATGCTGCTCGGCGGCATCCTCTGGGGCGTCCTCGGCGACCGGAAGGGGAGGCTCAAGATCATGTTCGGCTCGATCTTCATTTACTCCGTCGCCAACATCCTGAACGGGATGGCCACGTCCCTCCCGGCCTATGCCGTTTTGCGTTTCATCGCCGGCGTGGGCCTGGCCGGCGAGCTCGGTGCGGGGATCACCCTCGTGTCCGAGGTCCTGCACACGAGCCTCCGGGGGTACGGCACCATGCTCGTGGCCTCCGTGGGTGTTTCAGGCGCCATCCTGGCGAACATCATCGCGAACGCCTCTGACTGGCGGCATGCCTTCATCATCGGCGGCATCCTCGGTCTTCTTTTGCTCATCGCCCGGATCAGCGTGGCCGAGTCGGGCATGTTCAAGGCCATGGACAAAAAGGCCGGCGTGAGCCGCGGGAACCTGCTTGCCCTCTTTACCAACAGGAAACGCTTCTTCCGCTATCTCAACTCGATCCTGATCGGCGTGCCGATCTGGTTCGTCGTGGGCGTGCTGATTACCTTTTCGCCGGAATTCGCCGTGGAGCTCGGGACGACCGGACCGGTCTCCGCCGGCAATGCGGTCATGTTCTGCTACCTGGGGCTGGTCTTCGGCGATCTTTCGAGCGGTCTGCTGAGCCAGCTCTTAAAGAGCAGGAAAAAAGTGGTCCTTCTGTTCATGGTCCTGACCCTTGCCGCGGTCGCCCTCTACTTCCTGCAAGGGAGCAGGAGCCCGGCCTTCTTCTACGGCGTCTGTCTCATGCTCGGCTTTGCCAGCGGGTACTGGGCCATCTTCGTGACCGTGGCCGCAGAGCAGTTCGGCACGAATTTGCGCGCAACGGTCGCCACGACGGTGCCCAATTTCGTGCGCGGCATGGTGGTGCCCATCACCCTTCTCTTTCAATTATTCCGCCAATACTTCGGCCTCGAAGGCGGCGCTTTGACAGTCGGCGCCGTCTGTGCAATCGCCGCGTTCATCTCCCTGGCCTCGCTGGAAGAGACCTTTCACAAAGACCTGGACTACTACGAAGAGTTTCCCTGATACGAGACGCCTGTCTGCAGATACTGAAGTTGTGACTTTATTGATCGATAGCCAATGTTCATGCGACCATGCGCTAAAAAACGATTTTAAAGCGCATCGCTTCTCCCAATACAGGCATGCCAATTGATCAAAGGAAAGAGCCGCGGTATAACGTTCCTGATCCGTGCCAACAGTACATCACGCTCACGGTGAGGAAAGGCCCAGAAAGTGTGCCTGCAGTCATCGGCAATTTCAGCCGGAGCGGCATTCTTTTCGAAAGCCCGCTGCAGTTTAATAAAGGAGACCGCGCAGAATGCGTTCTGCGGGTCGACCTGGTCATTGCCCGTGAGATAACGTTTGGGATCGAGGTCAAGTATTGCTACGAGAACAACGGCACCTTTATCAGTGGCGCCGCGATCTACGCAATCTCGGAAGAGACTTGGTTCGACGTTTTTGAAGAAATTTTCGATTTTGTTGTTGTTCGGCAGGGTAAAAAGTGAGGAGATCTTCCTTTCGGTACTATTTTGTCTGCCTGACATAAGGACGGACTTGCCACTTCAATCATAAGGTCTGAAGCCGTTGAAGTTGCCATCCTGTGCAACATATCAAGTAACAACCTGTAATTCGCAATTTAGACCCATAAAATACCCCGCCGTTATTATTGACATCTAATTTGATCAAGCATATAGTCATTTTGACCGTAATTGACCTGGCATAATGATTGTTAAACTAGATAACACCGCAAGTTCGGTATTATCTAGGGGGCTCGCCAATACCGGATTTTCGGACTTAACGAGGGGGGCTAGTCATCCCCTGGTTGAACTAAGCCGCTGCGCGGCAGTGAAATTCGTATTTCAATACTTTTTGCCGCATACCTATCCCGAAGTTTTTCAGAAGTAATCCTCCTTGCTGTACCTTGCGTCACAATCCTGATCGCAATACAATCTTCTTTCGCATCGCCATCGGTGTCATGCCGCTGGAATTTCGATTGTCGGAAGGAGATTCACAATGGAGACGTACCGGGAACAGATGCAACGGGACATGGTGCTCAGGAACCTCAATCCCAAGACGCAATATCTGTATCACCACGCCGCACAGGGAATCGAGGACCATTTCGGCAAGCCTCCTGACCAACTGAACGAAAACGAGGTGAAGGCATTTCTGCACTCCATCGTCACGGACAGGAATTTGTCACAATCATCGCTCAAGATCAGCTACAGCGCGCTCCGGTTCCTCTATGAAACGACCTTGGGCAAGGGCTGGGTCCTCGACAGGATACCCTACCCTAAGACCGTCAAGGCGCTTCCCCATGTCTTGGATAAAAGCGATGTCCGCAGAATAATCGAGGCCGCCTCCCATCTCAAGCAGAAAGCGATGCTGATGCTCACGTACTCGGCCGGACTTCGAGCACGAGAGACAGCGCGCCTCAGAATAACCGATATCGACAGCAAGCGTATGTTGATCCGGGTGGAACAGGGCAAAGGAAACAAGGACCGCTATACCTTGTTGTCGCAGGTGGCCCTTACAACGCTTCGGGAATACTGGAAAGAGTACAAGCCAAAGGTCTGGCTCTTTCCGGGTGCAAATCCCGAAAACTACGTTTCAGTCAGCTATATCCAGGTTGGATTTAAACGGGCAAAGAAAAAAGCCGGAATCACGAAGCCCGCAACGTGCCACACGCTCAGGCACAGTTTTGCCACCCATCTTCTGGAGGCCGGCGTCGATCTGCATACGATTCAAGTCCTTTTAGGCCACTCCTCGATCAGAACCACGACGGTCTATCTCCACGTCAGCAAAAAGAACCTCGCGAGGGTCGTGAGCCCCCTGGATCTGGAATCCCAACTCGTCAGTCCGACCTATCTTTTATAGCACTCCCCGCGAGCGTTTGTGATGTACACGCGGGACAGCAAACAGCTTGAGGTCGCGGACATCTTCCACCGGCACGGTCCAGAGTACCGAGGCGCTCATCCTATGCCCGCGAACCGCCTTCGCGCCATGCGGGCGATCGAGACCTGCCGCACCGCGGATCAGGGCGGTCACGTGGACGAGTGCGGGCACTGCGGCACGAAGCTCATCTCGTACAACTCCTGCAGGAACCGGCACTGCCCCAAGTGTCAGTTCCTCAAAAAAGAGCGGTGGATCGAAGAGAGAAAAAAGGACCTGCTTCCGATCCCGTACTTCCACGTCGTCTTCACCATCCCCAATCTGCTCAATCCACTCGTTCTCCGAAATCAGGAAGTCCTCTACGCCGTTCTGTTCAAGGCTGTTTCGGAAACCCTGACGGAACTCTCGCAAGACCGAAAGCGCCTCGGGGCAAAGATCGGATTTATCAGCATCCTGCACACGTGGGGGCAGAACCTGATGGACCATCCGCATGTCCATA
>DAIDTZ010000439.1 GCA_027456925.1 Nitrospirota bacterium | reverse complement strand
CAACATGACCCGCCCTCTTCAACGACGCGCCAAATGGCCGCGCGCCGCCAACGGTGAGTTTGAGTCTTTAAATTGTCGGATTAGAGAGCACCAACGTTTCTGTGTCGTTCTTAATGGGTTTGATCGGATTTCGGACAACCCGACGAGTTATTGCCGGCGACATAAAATACAAATGCAAGCACGAAGGCTATGCAGGCCACGGTGTAAGCGAGTGAAGTCCCGCGCCAGAGGCCCGCAAACCAGCGCGTAAACTGGTCCCCAAGCATCGCCGCGTTGCCGCCATAGAGCTGCAAATCATGAACGTACTTTTTGTTGTAGGCGCCTCCGCCGGGGTACACGAACCCGCCGACGATATCATACGTCGAGTCGCTCGTATCGTTCATGGCTGCGAGATATATCAGCACAGCGCTTGCCAAGCCGACCAGCAGGATCCCCGCGCTCGTGAAATATAAAACCGTCCTCGGGCTCATTGTTTTTCTTTTTATAATATTCATTTCATCTTCCAATTTCTTCACAACTCGAAACCGCGTAAAAACGGTCCACGTAACGGTTTGCTCTCCTGCTTTTAGCGTGCTGCTCCCCGCTCCTGCTGTATTCTTTCCACGAGACTGATAATCATCTTTTGGACCGTTTCAAAGCCGGCAGCTGCCGAATCGATGCAGAGATGATAGTTCCTCGCATCGTACCGGTCGGTACCGGTCATGGTCTTGAGGAACTTCTCCCGCTGGCGGTCCGACTCCTCGATTTCTTCCCTCGCCTGTTCAGCCGAGATCTCCTGAAATTTCCGGAGCCGCTTGACGCGGAAATCCATTGGCGCATGAATAAGCACGTTCACCACGTTCGCTTGTCCGCGGAGCATGAAATATCCGCCGCGGCCCACAATGACGGCATTGTATTTCTCCGCAATAGCGGCAATGATCTTCGATTCCGTTTCGAACAGTTCCTGATCGTAAATAGGCCTGCGGGCGGGAGGGACATAGGACGCCTCAGGAGTTCCGTAGACAAAGCTCTTCATGAGACTTTCGATGAAGCCGGTGCGGCGCTCCTCGTGCCTGGAGAGCTCGGAAATATCGACGCCGAGTTCCCTGGCCGCTTCGTGCAGGACTTCACGCTCGACGTATTTATAGCCGAGCTGTTGGGCGAGCAAATGGCCGATGTACGCGCCGCCGCTCGCCATCTGGCGTGAGATGGTGACGATCGTTGTCTGTTTCTCCGGCATAAGCCCCCCTCTACTCCGCAATGATCTCGTCCATTCCCTCCGGCTTTTTGTTCGATTTCAACAGAAAGATAAAGGGCATGCAGATAATGAACAGAACAGTCACGAGCAGAAACATATGATTGTACGCCATCATGCCTGCCTGGCGCATCAGTTCCCCGTCCAGGAGCGTCAGGGCCATTTGTTTGGCCGTTGCCGGATCAGCGCCTTGCGCCTGCATGCCTCCGGACACGGACGACATCCACGCTGAAGTGGCATTGCTGTAATCGGTCACCTTGTCTGCAAGAAGCGCATGGTAGGTGGTCATGTATCTCGTGAGTTGGGATGCGGCAACGGCGATGCCGATGCTGCCGAAGACCTGCCGGACAACATTATAAATACCGGCAGCCGACGTGAGCCTGCTTTTTTCAATTGTTGAGAGCGCAGCGGTGCTCAAAGCCACAAAGATCAGTCCGAAGCCCGCCCCCTGCAGCAACTGCGGGAAGAAGACGTCGAAATATCCCATGTTAAGGGACAAACGCGACAACTGGTAAAAAGACACCGCTGTTACGATGAGCCCGCTCCCGATCAGCGCCCGCGGCCCCAGCCGATTATATAACTTCCCGCCCAAAGGCATGGCAATGGCCATGGCAATGCTCCTCGGCATCTGGATGAACCCCGAATCCAATGCCGGGTATCCCAGAAGCTGCTGCAAAAACATGGGCAAAAGAAAGAGACTTCCCATGAGCCCCATGCCAAGGAACCCGCCGATGAGAGAGCCCGAGGCGAAGTTCACGTCTTTCAGTATCCTGAGGTCGACGGCGGGCCTGTCGCAGGTGAGTTCACGCCAGATAAAGAGAATAATACCTGCTATTGAAGCGATCATGAGGTAGCGGATCATGGCCGATTCAAACCACGCCTCCTGCTCTCCTTTTTCCAGCAGGACCTGGAGCGCGCCGAGGCCGATCATCATGTAGGAAAGACCGATAAAATCGATCTTGCCTTTTTCGCGCACAAGGTAGGACGGGTCCTTGATATAGCGCATGACCATGAGCACGTCGATGATCCCGATCGGGACATTGATGTAGAAGATCCAGGGCCATGAGTAATGGTCCGTGAGCCATCCGCCGATGGTCGGGCCGAAGGCAGGTCCCAGGACCACGCCGAAGCCGTACAGCCCCATGGCCATGCCCTGCTCTTCCGGGGGAAACGTCTCGCGAAGGATCGCCTGGGACACGGGGATCATTGCGCCGCCGCCCATGCCCTGGAACACGCGGAAGACGACCATGGACGTCAGGTTCCACGCCATGCCGCAGAGCATGGAGCTGATCGTGAAGCCGACGATGCTGAAGAGGTAGAATTTCTTCCTGCCGTAGCGCGCGGAGAGCATGCCGACGATCGGCATGATGATTACGTTCGAGAGGATGTATCCCGTGGCGACCCAGGTGATCTCCTCAATGGTCGCGCTCAGGCTGCCGCGCATGTACGGCAGCGCCACGTTCACGATGCTTGAATCGAGGGCGCTCATGATCGTGCCCATCATCACCGTGACGGTGATGATCCACTTATCGGATTTTAAAGGTCCCATGACGACGATCCGGCCTAACCCTTATTCCCGGACGTGGCCACGGAAGGATACACGGACAGCCCTGGCCACAACGGATGGGCGGGGTCGGGCTTCGAATCTATCAGTATCTTGACCGGCACCCGCTGGACCACTTTGACGAAATTGCCCGTTGCGTTCTCCGGAGGAAGAAGGCTGAACGCCGCTCCCGTGCCGGGCTGGAAACTGTCGACGTGGCCTTTGAAGATAACGCCGGGATAGGCATCGACGGTGATGTCCACGGCCTGGCCCGGCTTCATGTGAGCGATCTGGGTTTCCTTGTAATTTGCGACGATCCAAAGATCGTTGTCATCCACGACCGCCAGAAGCGGCTGGCCCTGCTGGACATACTTTCCCGGGTCCACGTTCTTCTTGGCGACCTGCCGCTGATCGGCGCCGTCACCACGGTCCTGCTGAGGTCGAGCTTGGCAAGTCCGGCCGAGGCATCCGCTTCCTTGATCCGGTAGGTCTGGGTCAAAAGCTGCGCGTTCAACGCCTCGATCGCCGCCCCGGCTTCAGCCATTGCCGCACGGGCCGCCTCGCTTCGTGACGCCATTGACCTGGCCCGCGACTCGGCCTGATCGAACTGGCTCTGGGAAATGACCTCTTCCTTCAGCAAATCCGTTGCCCGCTTCAGGTCTTTATTCGCCAGGGCGGCATCGTTCTCGGCCGCGTCCAGGTCGGCCTTTGCCCGGGCAAGGGACATGGTCTTTTCCTTGATCGTAGCGCGAAGCTCCTGCTTCTCGGCAGCGAGCTTGGCGAGCGAACTCTCCCTTGTCTGGACCACGCGCGAAAAATCCTCCGGGAAGATTTCGAGCAGTATGTCCCCCTTCTTCACCTGCTGGTTGTCCGCGACGAAGACCTTCGTTACCTGGCCCTTCACTTCCGAACTGATCGGCACGACCACGCCATCAACGAACGCATCGTCCGTGCTTTCGTGGGACAGGGCATAGGATATCTTATGAAATGCATATACCGAGCATACTGCCAGGACCACGACGACAGCTGCCCGGACCCCCCATGTTTTCGCCCAGGCCTGGTACCCCTGTGCGGATTCGTTTTCCACAGCAATGCGGCTTTCCATACTGATTGTACTCCTCCTGCTTTTTATTGAATGTCCGGCATGATCCGCTTTTCCCCATCTCCGTACGGGCACGTTGTGAGTTTCGCGACACGCCGCTGATATTGTTATTTCTTTGCGGGCTATTCGTACCGCAGCGCATCGATCGGGTTCAGGAGCGACGCCTTGTAGGCGGGATAAAAACCGAAGAAGATGCCGATAAATCCCGAAAAACCGAAGGCCGATAAAATGGACAGGACCGACACAACAGTAGGCCAGCCCGATACCGATGAGAGGAGCACCGCTGTGGACACCCCTATGATGATGCCGAGGATGCCTCCGATCAGGGACAGCGTGAGCGCTTCGATGATGAACTGGAGCCGGATGTCCCAGGTCTTGGCCCCAATGGCCATGCGAATCCCGATCTCGCGTGTTCGTTCCGTTACGGACACGAGCATGATATTCATGATCCCGATGCCGCCCACGAGGAGCGATACGGACGCAATTGCCCCAAGCAGCAGGGTCATCACTTTTGTCGACTGTTCAGCCGCCTGCATGATCTGGGTGAGGTTCCGGACCGTGAAGTCGTTGTCCTGTTTCTGGGCGATGTGGTGGCGCTGCCGTAAAAGCTCGTCTATCTGCTGCTCCGCTGTGGCGAGGTCCTCGCTGCTCCTGGCCTTGACCAGGATGATCCGCACCATGCCCGGGAACTGGGTCCCGAAAAGCTTCTTCTGGGCCGTGGTCACGGGGATGAGGACCGTATCGTCCTGGTCCTGTCCCTGCGCTGACTGGCCCTTGGGAGCCAGCAGCCCGATCACGGTAAAGGGCACATTCTTGATCCTGATGCTCTGGCCCACGGGGTTCTGGTCCCCGAAGAGATTAGACGCAACGGTCTGGCCGAGCAAGGCGACCTTGGTCGCACCCCTTACA
>DAIDTZ010000438.1 GCA_027456925.1 Nitrospirota bacterium | reverse complement strand
AGTGCATTCAGCAATGGTGATTATGTAAGGATCATCCATCCCGTTGACAAGACTGAACCGGGAGGGACAGACATAATATATCAAGTTTCAGGGAATCCCGTTAACTCAATCACGCTTAACACGGCAACTGGTTTTCCCGGGCCTGTTCATGTCCTTTTCAACACAGGAGATGTTATTTGCAAGGTTTCTTCCGCAGCGACTCCTCCTCCGCCCAATATTATCGAATATTCTCTTGGGAACGGCGGGGCCTGCCCCAGGGGGCAGATGTGCCTGCTGAAGACTGATGAAACCGGAACAAATGTAATCGCTCAAAACATTGCGAATAACGGTCTTCAATTCCAATACCTCCTGGATTATCCCAATGAAACAAATACGCCGGCAGCCACTGATCTCAGTTCGATACGTGCCGTTCGGGTTACTATTACCGGCCAGACCGCGAAGACTGTTGCGCTTTCGGGCAATGTGCCAAAACAAAGGCAAATGGAAACGCTTATACAAATCAGGAACCGCTAACGGCATAACAGACAGGTCGCACCGAAGCTATGAAAAGCTTGGAAAAAAAATTTACAAATGGAAGGACGCTCATCCGATGATCGTACAGAACGAACGCGGCATAGCTTTGATCATGGTTCTCGTGCTGCTTGCGCTCTTAACCCTGTTGGGAGCGTGGGCGCTGGATACGTCTTCGACAGACCTGAAAATCGCGGGAAATTACAAGAATGCGGAAGCGGCTTTCTCCGATGCGGACACGGCAGCGACATATGCCTCGGACCCGGTGAATCTTACGACGGCCTGCATGACAATATCCGCATGCACCAATTCCACTGGTTCTACCACCAGTTGGTCCCCGCCGTTGCTATCCTTGCGCAGCTCAAATACCGCCACAGTGCGTGTGGAATATCTGAGCAAATGTCCGTTGCCGGCCGGCTCCATATATGACGCTGATATGGACGCGAACGGGAAGCCAAAGTTCAGCGGAATCTATTTTAATGTGACCTCATCTGGAACCGGGCCAAATAACGCCAAGGCCCAGCTTGCGACGAACGTCGTCCAGGTGGTCAGCAATTAGCTTTACTTGTCCGCGACAACGGCTCGCAGAAATTGTGCGCGTCATACAATACAAGATCTATAGAAAACAGGTGGAGGCTTGTTATGAAAAATTATTTACTGGTGTTTGTCGCGATGGTCGTTCTTGCTTTTTTTGCAGGGAGCGGCAATGCGCAGCCGAATAATCAGTCGGCAAGTGGGAGCGGCTATAACGGGCAGATCAAATATCCCGGTTTTTATCAGGCGGATCTCCTGTATGTCAAGATCAACGGTTCCAAAATTATCCAAGCCATTCCGCATCACGATCGCCTTAAGTATGTGACCTGTTCCGATGCGCTGGACCATTTGCACCGTGAAGGCAAATGGCAAGGGCACCTGAAACCGGACGGTTCCTGCGCCTCTTATGACGAGCCTGCTGAGTATACCATGGGCAACCGGCTCAATTATGATGAACAGCAAACAACGAATTAAATATTAAGAAAGGCAGGCCAGTATGAAAAAGACGATCTTGTCCATTATGGCTGCTCTGCTTCTGGCGGTCGCGTATCCCCGGACCGGGCAGGCCGGTCCGGACCTGTATGCAGGCGATACCACCATTTACGGCGGGGCGCCGGTGGTGCTCGAACCGAACGTATTGATCATCATCGACACATCGGGCAGTATGAATGACCCGGTCCCGGGCGCGGCATACGACCCGGCGACGGACTATACTCCGTCAACGGGCGCCAAGTACTGCAAAAACTCATCGGGCGCGAATATTGTGTGCGCAACGAACGATATTTACGACAGCTCGAGGCCTCCGATATTTTTTTACCATGACGTGAGCACCGTTGCAACTCTCTGTTCGAACGGCGACACGCCCCAAAGCAATCTGCAGACCTACGGCATCTACACGGGGAATCAACTGAGTAATATTGATGGCACGTGCATAAGTACAAGAAGAGGAAGACGACGTTCAGGGACCTATCAAACCGGCAATTATGTCAACTGGCTCAATACCGTGGGGGGGTCTACAGCAAAAATTACGATCGCTCAGAATGTGGTGAAGGACCTGATCGCCAGCACGCATGGCGTGCGTTTCGGTCTTATGCAATACCATCCTACCGGATCAGGCTCCAACCAGGGTGCGGAGTTCATTGCTCAGAGCTATTTAGGAAGCACCTATACCACGACAATCCAGGACATGGACGATCCCTATACCGGCTCGTCCACGACAACGAACCGGTATGCGCTCATGGCAGCGGTGACCGCTCTGACGGCCAACGGAGATACCCCCCTGGGTGAATCGCTCTTTGAAGCAATGCGGTATTTTCAGGGAGGGGCCCCGGGTTTCGGCAGCACTGTCGGGGTATCGGGCGGAACCTATTCCTCGCCGATCCAGTATGGGTGCCAGAAGAACTATGTCGTTATTGTTACGGACGGCATGGCAAACTCGGACACCAGCTCGCTGTTGAAGACCATCTGCAACAACGGCGACTGTGACGGGAACGGCGTGGAACCGGGGAATTTGAACGACTCAGCCGATGATGTGGCAAAATATATGTATGACAATGATTTGCGGTCCGACATCTCGGGTACGCAGAATGTCAGCACCTTTGCCATTGGTTTCGGGGCTCTCTCGGGGTCCGATGCTGCAGCGGTCGACCTCCTGACGCGCGCAACCGATACCGCGCACGGCCACGGCCAGTTCTTCCTTGCCGGGAACCAGCAGGCCCTGGCCTCCGCGTTTACGAGCATCATGGGCGAGATCTTTTCCGTGAACACGTCCTTTGTAGCGCCCGTGGTTCCGGTGAGCCCCGAAAACAAGACGTACAGCGGCAGCAGGGTGTATATGGGATTTTTCAAGCCGGAAACCTCGGCTGTTTGGAGCGGCAACCTGAAAAAGTTTGGTCTTGGCCCGTACAGCACGTACTCCAGCTCGACCGGCACCGTTGTACTCGACGCGTCGGCTGTCTTCGATGTGAGCGGGAATCTTGCAACATACGTTGACAACAATGCAGACGGGTTCGACGACCGGGACGGGACTCAGCTGCCGCTCGGCGCGCAGAACGGCGGATTCCGGGCAAGCGCGATATCGTATTGGAGCACAATAGCGGACGGCGGCGATGTGCAGAGCGGAGGAGTAGGGGCGCTGTTGCTGTCACGGGATTATGCAATCAGTTGCCCGGCCTGTAATATAACGGGAACTCAGCCGAGAAATATTTACACTTACCTCGGCACCAATACGGATTTGACGCAACCGGTCAATGCGCTCAGCACCGTAAATACGGCCCTGACTGCCACAGTCCTGGGATTGCCGGGGGCCGTTATTACGTCTGCGACAACGACAGACGTCAACATGCTCATTAATTACGTACAGGGGTTCGATACCTATGATGATAATGCGAATGGAAACACTACGGAAAAAAGGGATTGGATTCTGGGGGATATTCTCCATTCGAAGCCGCAGGTAATCAGTTACAACGTATATGATTATGCGTCCAATCCTGCAAGCGAATCAGACTGCTCCGCAAACAAGACCTTGATTTACACAGGGGCCAATGACGGGATGCTGCACGCTTTCAAAGACTGTGATGGAAGCGAGGCATGGGCATTCATTCCGCCGGACCTGCTGAAAAATTTACAGTATTTTCGTGGAACCACTCATCCCTATTTTGTCGACAGCACGGTGGTGTCGTATATTTATCAGACCGACCCCACGGCAACGAGCATAAGTGCGGCCGCAGGCGACAAGGTGGTTCTCGTAGTCGGCCTCAGAAGAGGCGGAGGCCCCGACGCTGAACCGACGGGGGGCTACTATTACGCCCTTGATGTGACTGACCCGACGACTCCCCGGTTTCTTTGGAGCATCAGCAATACTGCGAGGTGGTCCGGAACCACCAAAACGGCAACAGCGGATTTTAGCGACTTGGGGGAATCCTGGAGCGAACCGAAGATCGTTAAAATCAAAGTCGGATCGAATGATAAGATGGCAGTCTTTATCGGCGGCGGGTATGACAATTGTAACGAAGATGCGCGCTACGGCGCGACCCAGACGTTCAGTGGTTACTGTGTAGGGGCCGATACGACGCCTGACGGAGGACTGGACAGCAGCGGACATCCGATTACCAGCACCGGGTCGACAGCGGTTACGAGTTTTGCCTCGTCAGGATACAAAGGACGGGCAATTTACGCCGTGGAATTGGCGACAATGAATTCCGGCGTGCCCAACCTTGGCAATGGAGGGTCGAAGATATGGGGCTCCCCGCCGCTTACGTATTCAATGGTTAGCGAGCTGACGGCCATAGATTCTAATTATGACGGTTATGTGGACCGGATTTATGCAGGAGATTCAGGCGGCAATCTTTGGCGGTTTAATGTTAGTGACACGGACCCGAATAATTGGATTGCTACGATGATATTCAGTTCTAATCCGGGTTATACAGGCGATCCCGGCGCGGGGGTTGCGCCGGCAGCCGATGGTACGACAGGCAGGAAAATATTTTACAAACCCGCTGTTGCGATCGATAAAAACAATCTCATTCGGATTTTCTTCAGCACAGGGGACCGGGAGCATCCTCTGAATCTGGCCGTCACTGACCGTTTCTACGGATTGATTGATAAGGGACAAAACACGGCAGTGACTGAGGCGAATTTGCTCGATGTCTCAACAGATCTGATCCAAAACGGGACGCAGGCTCAAGCTAATACTATGACCAGTCTTCTCAACCAGGCGTCAAGGCCTTCCGACAGCACCTATTACGGATGGTACATGCGCATCTACGGAGCTGAACATAGCGATACGACCCCGTACCAGGGGGAAAAATCACTTGCACCGCCGACGCTCATGAATGGTGTCGTCTATTTTACGACCTATGCTCCGAGCACCGCGGTAACCGTTACCGATCCCTGCCAAAGCGGGAACCTCGGCACTGCACGATTATACGCCCTGGATTACTACTCAGGCATGGCTGCCTTGAACCTGGATACAACCAATGATGCGTTAACGCCTCAGTGGGCTAAAAATTCCAACGCTTTCGATAAAAGCGGAAAGGTGCTCCAGCGGACCGACCGGTCAATTAACCTCGGCACCGGCATCCCGTCAGGCGTCCAGCCGAACGGTCTCGTGGGGTGCGGCGGCGGTCTTTGTAAGCAGACTCTGGCGCCGGGCGGCCAGGTGCTGCCGCTTTATTGGAGGCAGAAATAGAGCCAAAAAAGAACAGAGAATATCCAGCCGGACTTCCAGGCGGATTGCGCATTCAACCTATGATGAATAAAATCGCTATGGCAGCTATTATGCTCGCGGTCCTGAGCATCTTCGCCTGCACGGAGCAGCAATCGAATCAGGTAAACGGCGCTTCTCCGGCGCAGGCAACTTTCACGGCTTCGGCAAAGCTCCCGCAAAAAACGGCTGGCAGCCTTCCTGTGCAGATATTGCCTCAAATGCCGACCGTTATGTCGGATCTTCAAGTCGTTGTGTCCTGTAAAGGAAACGTCACGTATGCATGGCGCAGGAACAATGAACTCATCCCTGGTGAAACCACGGGCTGGCTTTTAAAAAATCAATTTGTGAAAGGCGATGAGGTGGCAGTCACCGTTAAGTGCAGCAACGGCTCGGAAGGCACATCAACGGTTACGATCGGCAATAGTCCGCCGAGTGTATTGTCCGTTCCGTTCAGTCCGGAAAATATCCATGCAGGGGTGGATATTACGGTCAAGCCGGTAGGATACGATCCTGACGGCGATGACGTGGGGTTTCATTACAAATGGTCGGTGAACGGCAATGAGGCGGCCGATGACTCGCCGATACTCACGGGAGACCATTTTAAACGAGGAGATAAAGTTGCCCTGACAGTCATCCCTTATGACAGTGATGGGACAGGCGCCCCGTTTGCTTCCCAGAATATCGTGATTCCGAACGGCGCCCCGCGGATCCTTTCGAGCCCGCCTCATGCTATTACCGGAGATACGTACACCTATCACGTTGTGGCCGATGACCCTGATGGAGATCCGATCACGTTTTCACTGGTATCTGCCCCCGACGGTATGACGATCGACAGCCGCACCGGAGAAATCAAATGGCCAATAACCGAAAAGTCGTCAGGCGATTACGTCGTTGAAATCGCTGCTCAGGACCCAGGCGGCATGAAGACCACACAAAAGTATACGTTATCCATAACATTTCCGGCGGCAGGTGAATAATGAAACAGCAAACAATTTGCGCCTTACCAAAGACGTCACGAGGTTTCACATTAGTAGAGCTGGTCATTGTAGTCACTATTGTTCTCGTGCTTTCGGCGCTGGCTTTGCCGTCTTTCAACCAGTGGTACCAAAATGCCGCATATCGTGATACGGCGCGAAATATCATGTCCGAACTGAGACAGGCAAAAAGCCAGGCTATCGAGAAAAATGTGGCGCAACAAGTCCAATTTGAAGCTGAGAGCTATGGATCAAGCGATGTAGGAAGTGCAATAACAAACACGACAAAGCTTGATCTCGCATCCCAGGTCACAATAAGCCCTACAATAAATATTCAATTTACGCCCATGGGAATTGCCAGTACGGGAACCGGTACTACCGCTACCATCTATATTCTCGATTCGTCGGGTAAACAAAGGTTCTCTGTGCAAGTTGAACCAACCGGCCGCATCTCCGTAGAGGGCCCGCTCTAAGACAGTTCCCGGTGGATGAGAAGGAATATTGTTTGACAGGGGGGGGCGCAGGATTCTGCGAGAATTCTGCGGAGCAATGCTGACTCTGGATATGAAATTCCGGTACTACGACACCTGGACCACCTGAAGAACTGAATCCACGTGATTTACTGCTTGACGCGTCACAGCGTACATCGTATGATATAGCCGGTCGTGCGGCGAAGAAGTATCTTTCGTCGCAATAGTCCCACCGAGCTCTCGGATCAAAGGCCGCCCGTTCCGGAAAATAGCAGGAAATATTAATGGACTTGCTTCTTGAAGGATTTTCAAAGGCCTTTTCCCTTATTCTGCATCTCGATGCCGAACTGTACGGCATCATTTTTTTGTCTTTGAAAATATCCTGCATTGCCCTGTGCGTTGCCGCGTTTGCCGGCATTCCCCTGGGCGCCGCTCTGGGCTTGAAACGGTTTCCGGCCAAAGGGGCTGTGATCAGCCTCTTGAACACGTTCATGGGGCTCCCTCCCGTAGTCGTCGGGCTCTTCCTCTATCTCCTGCTTTCCCGAAGCGGTCCCCTCGGCGTCCTCGGCCTGCTCTATTCACCCACGGCCATGGTAATCGCCCAGACCATCCTTGCGCTGCCCATAGTCGCGTCGCTTTCCCATTCGGCGGTGGTCGGTGTGGACCCGATCATCAGACAGGCGGCAATGACGCTCGGAGCTTCGCCGCTGCAAGTTTCATGGACTGTTGTCAAGGAGGCGCGGTTCGGGATCCTGTCCGCTGTTATGGCCGCCTTCGGCCGCGTTATGGCGGAAGTGGGGGCGATCCTGATCGTCGGAGGCAATATCGCCGGGCTCACCCGGGTGATGACCACGGCGATTGCGCTCGAGACCGATAAAGGGAACTTCGAACTCGCGCTTGCGCTCGGGATCATCCTGCTTACGCTCTCGCTGCTGATCAATATACTGCTTCATCTGATCCAGAGAAAAGGGACGGTCAATACTGCACAATGGGCTTGAATCTTACCCTCTCAAACGTTCTCAAAAGTTACAACGGGAAAGCCGCGCTCGATCACTGTGCGGTCTCCTTCAGCCAGGGCGCCGTCCATGTGCTCATGGGACCGAACGGCAGCGGGAAGTCGACGCTTCTGCGGGTTTGC
Source organism: Nitrospirota bacterium (assembly GCA_027456925.1). Lineage (GTDB taxonomy): Bacteria > Nitrospirota > UBA9217 > UBA9217 > UBA9217 > JAJYKN01. The sequence continues at coordinate 2,758 of DAIDTZ010000438.1, read as the reverse complement.
GCTCTCCTGGAACCGATTGACGACGGTGAGCTCGTTTTCCGCAGTGGGGAGCGCGTCCTCGCTCCCGATCTTGCCCTCAGACGCAGAATCAGCCTGGTGCTGCCCAGGGTCGGTGTTTTTAATGAAACGGTTTACAAGAATGCAGCCTATGGGCTTACGGTGAGGGGGATCGCCAAAAATGTCATTGCAGCGAAGGTCGACGAGTCGCTTTATGCAGTCGGACTGGCCCCAAAAAAGGATGATAACGCATTAACGCTTTCGAGCGGTGAGACGCAGCGGCTCGGCATAGCGAGGGCCCTGGCTATCGAACCGGAAATATTGTTTTTAGACGAACCTACAGCCTCCATCGATGAAGATAATACGCGAATGGTGGAAGATATTATTAAAGGTCTGCACAGGGCGGGGAAGACGACGGTGATTCTGACAACTCATGACCGGGACCAGGCCCTGCGCATGGCGGACCATGTGGTTATGATGAAGCTGGGCAGGATCGTGGAAAAGTAACGGCATAATTTGAAGTCGACATGGTCTGGAGAAGCTCGACCGCTTAAGGAATCACGCAAAGAAGCGAAACCTGGGTTTGTTCTCCGTCATCCTTTGCGCCTTTGCGAGAAAATCGGGTTTTTGATTCAAATGCCGAATACCGCAATTCCCATCATACTTGCTTCAACCTCGCCGCGACGCAAAGAACTTTTGCGCCAGGCAGGAGTTTCCTTTACCGTAGATCCCGCCGACGTCGATGAGCGGGCGCTTCCCGGGGAAAGCCCGGAGGGCTACGCAGTTCGCGTCGCTCTTGATAAGGCCCGTGTTGCCGCAGCGCGCTCGAAAAACGGCGTCATTATCGCCGCCGACACCATCGTCGTGGTGGATGACACGATCCTCGGGAAACCCGCAGATCGCAATGATGCCGAGCGCATGCTCACCCTGCTTTCGAACAGAGTGCACCGTGTCATTACAGGGCTGGCACTGATCGACGCAGCCAATGGCAAAACAATGACAGGCTCCGCTGTTACGAGGGTGTGGTTTCGGGACCTGTCGCAGCAGGAGATACAATCCTATATCGCCGGAGGCGAGCCTCTTGACAAGGCAGGGGCCTATGGGATACAGGGAAAAGGCGCTCTCCTCGTCAAAAAGATCGAGGGCTGCTATTTCAATGTCGTCGGCCTTCCGCTTTCCCTCCTGGGAGAGTTGCTTCGGAAATTCGGCATCTCCCTTTTTTGATCCTTTCCTTTTGCGGTGCTTCCTGGTTAATTCCTATATTTTACCGTGTCTTTTCTCTTTCTCCTGCCCGTTTTTTCGAATACGTAAGATGGTTCTTCTTCACCTTTTTTTTACACCCGGCCCCGGGGAAATACTATTTTAGGCATATTTTGCCAAAAATGCCCCTTTCCTTGACATCGCCTTTTATACCTCCTAGAATATAAGTAGCAGAGAATGTAGTCGAAAGATTAATACGGAGGTATGCAAGGTGTCAGTCATTCGGATTATGATAGTCGATAATGATCAAGCGCAAATAGAAGCTGTTGCTGCCGCGCTGGGGAAACAGGAGGACATTGATGTCATTTCCTCCGTTACATCGCGCGAAACAGCCATAAAGCAATTGTCCGGCACGCCCGATGTCATGCTTTTAAGCCCCGAGATCCTGAAGGGGCATACCCTGACTCGTTTTATCCGGTCGGTACAGACTAAATCTCCCCACACCAGGATAGTGTATCTGCTGAGCAGTTCTTTGCCCGATGAAACGATCATCGCTGATATCAAGAGCGGGATAAGGGGGTATGTGAGCATTTCTGATCCGTCATCGGTCATGAGCAGGGCCATCCACTCTGTCCAGGGCGGTGAGATATGGGCGGGACGCAGGATCCTTGAAAAAGCGATTTCCAATCCCATGCTTTTGCCTGAAACGCTTCAGTCCCATATTCCCGGGCTTCCTCCTCTTACGAACAGGGAAATGGAAGTCCTGACCATGGTTCTTCAGGGCGCTTCAAACAGGGAAATCGCGAACAGGAGCAGTATCAGCGAACGGACAGTCAAGACCCACTTGTACCGGGTTTACAAAAAGCTGAATGTCAAGAGCAGGACCAAAGCCATTGCGCTTTTGTCACATTCGTAAATTATATGCAATTCCATAAAATACGACTTTGGGCTGATTGACAAGTTTTTCGTCACTGGTATGTTTAAATCAGTACTGCGCTGTTTGTTACTACCGGGAGATTGGATGGCAATTTCAACCGCGGCTCCTACTTCTTCCCCCCCCAGGAACCTCAGTTTCAGCCGCCTGAGAGATTACCACCACGATGCCTCCGGTCTCAAGGGAGATGCTCGAATCATCTAGGAACGGACATCGGGCGAACAGCGCAGCTCTAAAAGGCGTCTTGATGGACTATCGACGGGAGATTCTCTTGTCGCCACCGAGGCGCCTGTTTTTTTGTCAGCCTTTTTCGGGAAGACCTCCTTCCTTGACGGAACAAAGGAATCTCTGTATGATGGACTTATGTTTGCAGTCATTCTTGCCCTTTATGTGGCCATTCTCGGAACTCGATACTGGCTCAGCTGGTTGAACCTGAGGCATCTCAAGAAGCATGGTCAGACCGTGCCTCTCGAGTTTCAGGGAGTAGCAGATCCCGATCTCCTGAAAAAAATATCATCCTATACGTTTGAAAACAGCCGGGCGGGGCTTTTTGAGTCCCTTGTCACGAACATTCTTCTGATTGTTTTTCTCTTCGGCGGCGTGCTCGGCCTCTATGACCGCTGGGTG
>DAIDTZ010000437.1 GCA_027456925.1 Nitrospirota bacterium | reverse complement strand
TGGCATAACAGACGATGCGCCGCGCGATAAGCCCGGCAATCTGCTTGACGAGGATCTTATGCTTTCCATCGTCAATGACCATGGCGGTCTGCTCGTTGTCGAGCGACGCCTTGTCGACCGAGGCAACGTGAAATTTTCCCGGATTATACTTCACGAGTTCGACGGTCCCGCCAACCGGCGAACGGTTCACGTGGACGTTGAATACGGACAGGAAGATGCTGATCTGCTTCACGTCCTGCTTCAGATAGTTCGGTTCGTATATGTCCTTGATGACAATCACCCGTCCGTCCGCAGGCGATACGACGACGCCCTTGCCTTCGGGAACGGTCCGCTCCGGGTCCCGGAAAAAGAACAGGACGAAGAGCGTCAGCACAAGTGACACATACGCCGTGTTCTTCCACCCGAATGCAAAGAGCAGGGCCGTGACGATTGCCAGGGGGATGATAAACGGCCATCCCTCGGAGGCGACCGGTATACCGTAGTTTTTCATCATGAGATCAAACCTTCTAGCCACAGAAGCACTGAGACACGGAGAAAGCTAAAAAAAAGTCCGTCATTTAAGAAATTCTTATTCGAATCCGACGTTTTCTCTGTGCCTCTGAGTCTCTGCGTCAGATTTTCCTAGTTCTTGCTCTTGTCCACAAGCTTGTTGGCGGTGATCCACGGCATCATGCTGCGGAGCTTCTCGCCCACAATTTCGACCTGGTGTGCGGCATTCTGGCGCCGACGCCCCGTCATCTCAGGATAGTTGGTACTGCCTTCGAGGATAAAGCGCTTGGCGTACTCGCCGCTCTGAATGTTCTTCAGCGCCTCTCTCATGGCGGCGCGGCTCGACTCGTTGATCACCTTCGGGCCGGTGACATACTCGCCATACTCGGCGTTGTTCGAGATCGAGTAGTTCATGTTGGCGATGCCGCCTTCGTATATGAGATCGACGATGAGCTTAAGCTCATGAAGACACTCGAAATAGGCCATCTCCGGCGCGTATCCCGCCTCGACCAGCGTTTCGAAACCGGTCTTCACGAGTTCCACGCAGCCGCCACAGAGCACGGCCTGCTCACCGAAGAGATCGGTTTCGGTCTCGTCCTTGAAGGTGGTTTCGATGATGCCGGTGCGGCCGCCGCCGATGGCGGAGGCATAGGAAAGCGCGGTGTCTTTGGCCTTGCCGGACGCGTCCTGGAAGATAGCGATCAGGTCGGGAACGCCGCCGCCCTTCACAAACTCGCTGCGCACCGTGTGGCCCGGGGCCTTGGGGGCGATCATGATCACGTCAAGATCAGGCCGCGGCACAATCTGGTTATAGTGGATATTGAAGCCGTGGGCGAAGGCAAGCGTCACACCCTTCTTCAGGTTTGGCTCGATGTTTTCCGCGTAAATTTTGCGCTGGTGCTCGTCCGGCGCCAGCACCATCACCAGGTCCGCCTCTTTCACCGCGTCGGCGATATTTTTCACGGCGAGACCTGCGTTCTTCGCCTTCTTGACGGAGGGCGAGCCCTCACGCAGCGCCACCGTGACGTTGACGCCGCTGTCCTTCAGGTTCAGCGCATGCGCATGGCCTTGGGAACCATAGCCCACGATGGCCACCTTCTTGCCGCGGATAATGGAGAGATCGGCGTCTTTGTCGTAATAGAGTTTCATCATGTCCCCTTTCTAATTATGCAGTCCGCAATTCAAATATAAAATTATATCCCTGCGCCGTCCACTCGTCTCTGACCGGCTCAGCAGCTTCATAATGCCTGTTAACGGGATTCGTTTAAGAACCTGAGGTCGAAGTCGGAGAGGTGATCGGCACGGTCCCCTCGTGAAGCTGAAGTCTGTTCTTCAGCACATCATCCTGAAATATCTGGTCCAACGCCGTTGTCAGAGCTTCGGAAAGCGCCTCTTCGAGCCTCTCATCCGAATAGAGAATTTGCTGCTCGATCTTGCTGTTCACGTCAAGCGTCCTGATGATCTTTTTTTCGTTGGGGTCGCCGACCACGATCCTGAGCTGGGCCAAGGCGGTCAGATTGGTGCTCAATGTCGTGCCCGTCGATTCCAGGCGCAGCGCCTTGATCTCGCCGCCGAACAGATAATCGACGCCTTCGGCCTTCATGCCCTCTGCCGAAAGATCCCAGACCGGTGAGTCCTTCACCTCCAAGCCGTGCGCTTTGAGCGCGTCCTTGAGCGCGGCGGCGACCAGTTCGGCCACCGTGCCCTGGACAACCAGGTCATTCTGCATGCCGCTCGGGATCGTTCGCGTACCAAGGACCGACGATGCCAGACCACGGCTGTCCTTGAACAAACTCACTCCGATGACGAGCTTCTTTTCCGCTGTGGTTTTCTTCCCCGCAGGCTGCTGATAACCAATATTGCTAAGAAGAATAGGCCCCTTTTCAGCGCATCCGGCGAGGATCAAAACCGCCAGCGCCGACAAAACGACGAGGCGAGAAAACCATCCATTATTATTCATTCCGCATTCTCCTTCATTCACGGGTCATCGCCACTTTTCCGGTCCGAACAATCTCCTTGATCCCGATGGGACGCAGAAGCTCGATCATTGCCAGTATTTTTTTCTCGTCCCCGGTCACCTGGAACGTGTAGCTCTTCTGGGAGGAATCGACGACCCGGGCGCGGAAGATATCGGCGATCCGAAGCGCCTCGGCCCGGTGCTCGGTCGGCGCATTGACCTTGATAAGGCACATCTCGCGCTCGACGAATTCGTTTTCCGCCAGGTCCGTCACCTTGATGACGTCGATCAGTTTGTTGAGCTGCTTGATGATCTGTTCAAGGATGCGCTCGTCGCCCGTGGTCACGATCGTCATTTGCGAGATCGTGGGGTCGAGGGTGGGGCCGACGGAGATCGTCTCGATATTGAACCCCCTGCCGGAAAAAAGCCCCGACACCCGCGACAGCACGCCGAATTTGTTTTCAACAAGCACCGATATGATATGTTTCATAATCTACCCGCCGATTTTTAAGGTTATCAATTCCGCATTTCAACCTGCGCCCAGCAGTTACGAGTGCGTTTTTGCGAGTGCAGGGGGAGTCAGCATTCTGCAATCGGTTTATTTCACTGCTTTCAGCTTTTTCTCTTCCTTTTTCTTTTCTTCCCCGAAGATCATTTCGTGGATGGCCGCGCCTGCCGGCACCATGGGAAACACCTTTTCGTACCTGGCGGTCACAAAGTCCATGAAC
>DAIDTZ010000436.1 GCA_027456925.1 Nitrospirota bacterium | reverse complement strand
CCTGATCAATACGGAGATGCCGAGCATTCTGGCGGAGGTCGGGTTTATCAGCAACCCGGCAGAGGAGAAACTGCTCAAACAGGATTCTTACCGCCAGTCCATCGCCGAGGCGCTGTATAAAGGCATCAAGAAGTATGTAGAATCGCGGTCTCAGCAGATTGCGGGAATGTGAAGGCAGATATCAGAGGACAGATGACAGAGACCAGGCTATGGATAGAATAGTGTAAGGCGATTCAATCTGCAGTCTGTCTTCTGACCTCTGGTTTCTGTTCCTTCACGCCGCTGCTTGAGATCAAATATGCCTCAATGAACTGGTCGAGGTCTCCGTCCATCACAGCAGTGACGTGGCCGACCTCCACGCCGGTGCGGTGGTCCTTCACCATCTGGTAGGGTTGGAATACGTAGGACCTGATCTGGCTGCCCCAGGCAATATCCTTTTTCTCGCTCACCAGCTTGCCGAGCTTTTCGTCGTGTTCCTTCTTCCGCAACTCATACAGCCGGGAACGAAGCACCTTCATGGCCACATTTTTGTTCTTGAGCTGCGACCGTTCGTTCTGGCATTGCACCACGATGTTGGTCGGGATATGGGTGATGCGGACGGCGGAGTCGGTTTTATTCACGTGCTGGCCGCCGGCGCTTGATGCACGGTACGTGTCGATGCGCAGATCCTTCTCGTCGATATCAAGGTCGATGTCCTCCTCGACTTCGGGATACACATAGACCGACGCAAAGGAGGTGTGCCTGCGCTTGTTCGCGTCGAAGGGCGAGATGCGGACAAGACGGTGCACGCCGGCCTCCGCCTTCATCCTTCCGTAGGCATAATCGCCGGAGATCGTGAAGGTGACGGATTTTACCCCGGCTTCTTCGCCGTTCTGGTAGTCGAGAATCTCGGTCCGGTAGCCGCGTTTTTCCGCCCAACGCAAGTACATGCGCATGAGCATCTCTGCCCAGTCCTGCGCCTCGGTGCCGCCGGCTCCGGGATGGATCGAGATAATGGCATTCGTGGCATCCTGCTCGCCGGACAGCATGGCTGCGACCTCGGCTGACGCAATGTCTTTCAGGATAACCGCGATCTCCCGCTCCAGGTCCGCGCGCATGGATTCACCGCCTTCTTCCGAGGCGAGGTCTGCCATGGCTTCGAGGTCGTTCAGGCGCCTGGCAAGAGCTTTCCAGTCCCTGAGAGAACGCTCGAGGGATGCTTTTTCTTTTAAGACGACATTTGCCTTGTCTTGGTTGTCCCAAAAACCGGAAGTTTCCGTCAGGCGGGTGAGTTCTTCCAGGCGTGATTCCTTGGCAGGAGCGTCAAAGATGCCTCCGCAGGGTTTCAAGCCTGCCTTTGATATTGTCGAGCTGTTGTTTGAGGTCTTCTAGAAGCATGGAGGTCTCCTGTAGCGTGAATAAACTGGTGCGGATTATACCATAGTGAAATTAAACAATCAAAGGCAAAGAGGGATCATTACTCTTGATTGAAACAAACAGATGTGTATAATAGGGTATTCGACGGACAAATGAGCGGGTAATGGGATGAAAAATGGGGAACGAAGGGCCGAAGATATCTGTCACGGTTAGGACATTCAACGAGGAGGCGAACATCCGGGAATGCCTTGAGAGCGTTTCCTGGGCTGACGAAATCGTCGTCGTGGACTCGCAGAGCACGGATACTACGGTGTCCATCGCCCGGGAGTTCACCGATAAGGTCGTTATACAGCCATGGCTCGGCCATATCGGGCAAAGCCAGTTTGCTACGGACCGGACTGCAAACCTTTGGGTGCTGCATATGGACGCGGATGAGCGTGTTTCCCCGGGGCTCCGCGACGAGATCCTGGGCCTGGATCTCGGGGATAGTCCGTATGATGCTTACGAGATGCCGCGACGGCATTTTTTCATGCAGCAGTGGATCAACCATTCCGCATGGTACCCGGATTACAAGATCCGTTTGTTTCGGAAAGACCTGTGCAGATGGGGCGGGTACGCGCCCCATGATGAAGTAAAAGTCAAAGGCCGTAAGAAGAAGCTGGAAAACGACATTCTGCACTATATTTATCGTGATATTGCGCATTTTGCAGCAACGAAGAACAGTTATTCTTCTCTTACGGCAGCGGACCATTTTAAAAACAACAGAAGGGCGCGCATCATCGATTTTACTTTGCGGCCCCTTTACGCGTTTCTGTATCGCTACTTTGTCCGGTTGGGTATTGCAGACGGCATTGCGGGATTTACCATATCGGTCATGGAGTCCCATGCCGTGTTCATGAAGTACATAAAATTGTATGAGCTCGAGAATCGGCTCCAACGATTTTCGATACCAACGGCGAAAGGCCGTAGGGGAGGCAAATCGTGATAAAAACAGGCGCTCTCTTTGCTCAAATCCCTTACCGTTGATTGGTCGGACAACAGAGTCCTTTGGAAATAAAAATTACACTACTATGTACGGCTGATCCTGACGCACGGGCAGATTGTGTATGGCGCAAAACAAAGAAAAAAAGAACATTCTCATTATCAAGCCCGGCGCGATCGGCGATCTGATCCATCTTACCCCGGTCATACGAGCGCTCGCCGGCAGATATCCGGGGGCGCATATTTCTCTGGTAGTCGGCAGCCGGGCCACTGCGACGCTATTCCAATATAATC
>DAIDTZ010000435.1 GCA_027456925.1 Nitrospirota bacterium | reverse complement strand
GTTCATGGGAAATGAAGATAGTTAAAATCTCAAGAGGTAAAAAGCAGCCCACAAACAGCAGCCTGATAGGGCAACAATTTTCTCGTTACGGTTTAGTCGGCTATTTTTTAAAACAAAATATATGCTGAGCGGAGAAGTAATAAAGCAGGCAGTAAGGTAGATCCACTTCGGCAAACCATCCTTTTTTCCTGTTTCCTCGAAAGGGGCGCAAAAGGGGCATTCGATCTCGTTTTCAAGCCGGTGTCCGCATCGGTCGCATCTGACCACACCCAACATTTCATCAATCTAGAGATCTTCCATTTGTAAAAAAGCTCCTCCTGTGTTCGTTGCCCGACCCGAACGTACGATCCGGAAATGAAGCCGATCAACCAGTATTTTATAAATTGAGCGACGGAAAAGGCAAATGATTTTTTTATCGAACAACCGACGCAATTCCCCAACGGAGTTTAAGCTGTCCCCGGCGCCCTGCCTGATCATCTCCGGCGCCGCCATCCACTCAAGTGCCCATCGCCCATCATCGAACCGCTTCAGGCGGACAATGCCGCCCATCTTGAAATCAACAGGCATTTTTTCCTTATCACCGCAAAGCAGGAGACCGGCCAAATGAAGGCGAGTATGGTCCTTGTATACCCTAAAAATACCCACAACCGGGTATTGACATAATACCGTCAAAAGAATATAAATAGAGTGCTTTTATTTATACATCATCCGCCGTCAAAAACGAATCTCACCCCAGGTGACTTAACATGAACGCACAACCGCAAGCAGCGAGCATTTCGCAGGGCAATCAGCAGGAAATTTCGTCCTGGCTCACGACGCTGCGCAGGGGAAGCGAAAAAAAACAGCAAACGGAAAAAATGCAACAGATCATTCTCGTCGTCGACAATAAACCATTACGCCAATTTTACACGAGCATCTTTCTTCAGCGGCTGAAGTATCACGTCATCATGGCAAAAACCGCAGAAGACGCTCTGTCTTTTCTGGGTTTATCTACTCCTCAGGTCATCATTGCCGATGTAGACCTGCCGCAGACGAGCGGCATTGATCTGCTGAAGCGTGTGAAACAGGACCGTCGTTCGTGCGACATCCCTTTTATTATTTATACCTCGAATAAAGACCCCCGCATGGAACTAAGCTGCAGGAAAGCCGGAGCCGCTGCGTACCTCACGCAAGCGGCCGCTCCGCTTGACGAGCTGTACGCGGCGATCCAGAATGCGACTGAGACAAAGCCGCGCCGCTTTTTCCGCCTCACGACCTGTCTCGACGTGATCATCGGGGCCAGTTTGCCGCCCGTCAGCAAGGTCGGGAGTGATTCCATAATCGCGATCTCGGAAAAAGGCATGTTTGTGAACACCACCGCGCCGCTTGCCTACGGGAGCATTCATCCCTTCTCCTTCTCTCTCCCCAACGCTCCGGGCTGGCTCTTCAGGATCGAAGGACAGGTGATCTATAATCACGTCAGCAAAGACAGCAAGGGGCTGCCCGGCATCGGAGTAAAATTTCTGAAGATCGGGTCACAAGAGCAGGAATTAATCAGGGACTTCATCAGGCAAACACTCATGGAAGGAATATCAATCGTATAACTGCCCTTTGCTGAGCTCTGTCTTGCGGCCCTCTTACCGTCCGCCGCAAATCTATCTCAGGGCAATCGCCTTCTCAGGGCACATTTCCTGGCAGCAGAAGCACGCGATGCACCGTGCAGCATCGACCTGGGGGATATGATCAATCATGGACAAGGCAGACACCGGACAGTGGTCAATGCAGGTGCCACAGCTGGTACATTTGCCTGGATCCGCCTGCGGCCGAAGGAGCGTTCGACTGTGGATCAACGTTTGCATGGTTTCATTGCGCAGGATAGCCTCCCCGCCCAGGGGAGGAAGCTTGAAATCGGGCAGCCGTTTCAACTCTCCGATGATCTCGATCGAATTGATTTCGTAGTTGCCCAGACCCGCTTCTTTCGCTTTCTGAAGGAAACGCAGCCTGCCTGATTCGACCCCCATCATCGTCGCGATAACGGAGTCAAGGGCGACGGCATTGTCGGAGGCGAGCAGAAGACCGATATTTCTGAGGTCAGGCGAGGCGGGTCCGTTGCCCTCCATGCCGACCACGGCATCTACGATGAACAGGTCCGGCACCCGAAGCCGGAACACATCGACAATTAATTCATGAAAGCGTTCAGGGCTGCCGGCAGCCTTGTGAAGCATGGCTTTCTGGGCACCGGGTAAAATGCCGTAACTGTTCTTGATCGCTCCGGTCAGCACAGTCAGTCCGTGCGTCTTGAATTTCGGCAGGCTGATAACAATATCGGCGTCCAGGACGGCACTGGATACGCTTACGGTCGGCATAAATTTGGCGTTGAAAGCGACCTTCCTGGAATCGTTCCCGATGTTTTGATAATGGCCTTTGGCTGCTTCCATCAGGCCCGTTTGAATGAAACTTTCCTCATTTGCCCCATAGCTGACGAGGCCCGGGTTATCGCCGACAATGATGGAGGCGGGTCCAATGGTCGCCACCTTCTCCACAACAGCGCGAAGAACAGCAGGGTTGGTGACGATGCTTTCCTGCGCTGTTGAAGCACGAAGCACGTTTGGCTTTATCAGCACTTTTTTCCCTTTTACCGTAATGGGAAAGAGTTCAAAAGCCCGGTCTACAGCCGGATGGATATTTTCATAGGTGGCAGGATGGATCAAAACCTTTGACATGATTATGCCCCTTCGTAACAATAAATTACCGCGACTTGCGGCTTGCCCTGCGCATCATAACTTCCGACAACCCATGCAGGCGCGGGCTGAGCGAGTGTTTTAGCGCCGAGTGACTTTTTCACAATATCCTCCCCTGTTGATACGATTAATTCCTTGCGCATTTTGACACGAATATATGACTGAGTCAACGATATTAGAGAGGAGCGCGGTTACGATCCTTCGCGCTCCAGAACGATGGGGAGGGGCACATTTTCACTGAGGGCGTGGATCACGGTATCTTTCATGCCCTCTTTGCCGAGGTCTTCCTTCCCGGTCATTTCCTCGATATCGACGCGAACTATGCCGGTGATCCTCATTTTTTCGTCGGGGAAATCTCCGTAACCGCCTTCGGGCTGGTACTTTTCCATGAGGCCTGTGAGCGCAAGCAGCCGTTCCGACGGTTCTTCGGCCATCTGCGCCCTTCCCTTCACAATCACGCTTCGGTACAGATATTCTGCCCTGCAGGGGCTTCCCGTGCTCTTCACGAGTGCTATCGGCAGGTCGACCTCGAAACAAACCCGGCTGTCCCTCCTGATGTCGTCGATCTTTTCGCCTTCCCGTGCACTGTGAAAATAGATCTTCTTGTCAAGATAGACGAAATTGAGCGGTTTCACCATGGGATAGCCGTCCCTGCCGATCGTGCCGAGCCTGCCCACGTGACACCTCTTCAACAACCCCACAATGACTTCCCTATCCTTGATCTCCTTCTTTGATCGCCGCATGCCGGGCCCCTCAGAAAAAACCACGGCAGTTCCGTGGTAAATAATCTTCACTGTTCCACTATAAGGAATCATCGGGAAGCTGTCAAGACGACTCTTCTTCAGCGAGGTCCGCCTCCACGTCGAGAAAGATCTGGACGTCCTTCCCTGCCACCAGGCCGCCTCCCTCCATGGGCACGCTTCCCCACAGAATACCGAAGCTTTCCCTGTTGACCGTCGTCGAGCCTGAAAATCCGATTGTCGTCTCGTCGCCGTAGGGATTTTTTTTAGGCCCTGCATATTCCCCCTCGAAGGCGACTTGCTGCGACATCCCGTGGATCGTTAAGGTGCCGTTCACGCGGCAGCGGCGTGCATCGGGAAAATCAACGGCAGTGCTCGTAAAGGTGATGAGCGGGTATTTCTGCTGGTCGAAAAAATCACTGGTCAAAAGATGCTCGTCCCGTTTTTTAATGCCCGTATTCACGCTTGCCACATCTATTTCAACATCCACAGAAGTCCGCTGCTTTTCCGCGGGATCGAAATGGATCGTACCTTTCATTTTGTTAAACTGTCCGCGCACGTGCGCGAGCGCCATGTGCCTGATCGCAAAGGCAGCGCAGGAATGGTCCGTATCGATCGTCCATTTTGCCATACCTTCCCTCCTCGTCAATATTCCTGTAACAATTTTACTCGTTTTTTGACCAAATTGACTGAATCAGAAAATTTTTAAGTCGTTTTTTTTATTATTCTCTATTGCAAAAATCGTATCCAGAGATTTATAATAGCGCTTCGATTTCAGGGAACAGGGAGACAGTTGATGAGCAAGAAAACAGTCGCCCTCCTATCGGGCGGACTCGATAGCGTACTCGCGGCAAAATTGATCATGGAACAGGGTTTTGACGTTATCGGACTCTATTTCACCTCTGCCTTTTCCAAAAGTTATGGGAGCGAACATCAGACCCACGCTGCGCGCGTTGCGAAGGAGATCGGCATCGACCTTCGGGTGGAGGATATGGGCCAGGAGTATATCGACCTGGTCCGAAACCCCGTTCACGGATACGGCAAAAACGTGAACCCCTGCATTGATTGCAAGATCTTCATGCTCAGGAAAGCCAAGGCCGTGATGGAGGAGGTCAACACGTCCTTCGTCGTCACCGGCGAAGTCCTGGGCCAGCGTCCCATGTCCCAGCGCCGCGACACTTTTCACGTGATCGAACGCGACGCCGACATGCGCGGCATGATCCTCCGTCCGCTCTCGGCAACGGTCCTGCCGCCCACAAAAGCGGAACTCGACGGACTGGTTCAGCGGGACAAACTCCTGGGCATCAGCGGACGGTCCCGAACGGTCCAGTTGCGGCTCGCGGAACGCTACGGCATTCACGGGTTCTCGACCCCTGCAGGCGGGTGCCTTCTTACGGACAAGAACTTTGCAGACAAGCTGCGCGACCTGTACGAGGACACCCAGGCAGTTACGCCTAATGACATCCGGCTGCTTACCGTGGGCCGCCACTACCGCATCGATGCGGGCGTCAAGATCGTGCTGGGCCGAGACAATAGGGAGAACAACGTGCTCATGTCCCTGGCGCCTCACGGCTACCAGTTGTTCATGCCCGACGATTTTCCCGGACCCGTTGCCCTGCTGAACGGAAAGCCTACCCAGGATATCAAGCAAACCATCGGCCGCCTCATCATTACCTACAGCAAACAGGTCCCCGGCCGTTCCTACCGCATCAGGCATGACAACGAGGTCTTCGACCCGGGCGAACCTCTTCCTATCCATGACACCCGCCTGAAACAAGTCGGAGCCGACGGATAACCTTTGGCTTCTTTCACTTGCTTATCCGTCCCGTGTTGATTTTTTCTCCGTTCAGTCTTAAATCGACAAGCTCGTGAAAACGCATCGCTATTTCTGCCCCTTTGGCCTCATCCTCGTGCTTGAAATACACAAAAGCCCTTTCCCATTTTTGGGAAAGAATTCTTTCCACCCATTGCAACAGGTCCCCATCCGTATAGCCGGAACGGCGCAGGCGCAGGTACCCCCAGGCTGCCGTACTGACGATCTCCTGTGCCGGATTCTCATCAGTATCCTCGATGCACAGGCTGCACCCTTTTTTACGAAGGAGCTCCGGCATCCCCGCATCGAGCCACGATGGGCTGCGGAAATCGAATGCGCAGGCCGCATCTTCCGGAATCAGGGGAAGAAAATCTTCCAGGGCGGGCAGGTGCGCGTGAAAACTCTTGGGAAACTGAAAAAGGACGGGCCCCTGTTTTTTGTACAGAACGGACAGTGACTTGAATAGGTACTCGGTCTCCTCAAACACATTACGAAGCTGTTTCCTATGCGTTATTAACTGGGGCGCTTTGAGCGCGAAAACAAAATCTTCCGGGACCTGCTCAGCCCAGGACGTAAGCACTCTCTCTTTCGGCATGTGGTAAAACGTATTGTTGATCTCTACCGAGTTGAGATGTTCGGAATAGAAGCGTAGCATTTCCCTGGGATTGATCTTTTCAGGATAGAATTTCCCTTTCCATTCATTATGTGCAAACCCGCTTGTTCCAGCGTAGATTTTCATCATGTCATGGTCCTCCTTCACCGCTCCCGAGTGGCTTTTCGAGTACCACTTCGCGGGAGACCTTATCTTCACGAATCCGCAGAAACACAGGCTGCCTCATAACGTTTTCGTCAGTCCAACCGGAAAAGCTGACCTCGCAGACCAGTTCCGGCTTAACCCAGGTAACTCGGGCATTCGTCTCCGGACGCACATGAAAGGGGGATTCATTTTGGATCAGGGGGGCCAATCGTTCGCGAATTTCCTTTAAATCGTTTTCAGAGAATCCACCACCTACGTGACCGATAAAAATCAAATCATTCCCTTCGAACATGCCGAGAACAAGGGCGCCGAAATATTTTCTGCCCCCTCCCGGTTCCGTGAAACCGGCGATCACGGCCTCCTGCGAGTGCCGCGTCTTCACCTTCAGCCAATGACGGCTCCTTCTGCCCGTTTCATAGACGCTTTGAGCATGTTTCGCGATGATCCCTTCCAGTCCCTTTTCCCTGGAGACCTGGTAAAACAAGACGCCTTCTTTCGCTACGTGATCGCTGAACCTTATCTTCGGGTCCGAGGGAAGTACTTTTTTTAACAGTTCCTTCCTCCTGAGGAGGGGCAGGTCCGTCAGGTCATGACCCTGGAAGTAAAGGAGATCAAAAACATAATAGAGCAAATGACTTTTTTCGGAGCCTTGGTAATGCTGCAGCTTCTGGAAATCAGAACGTCCCTGATCATCCACGACGACAATTTCACCGTCCAGCACGGCGTCGAACCCGAATTTGCGAAGTGACTCCACCAGAGGAGCAAACTTTTTGTCGAACGAGATCAGGCTCCGTGAATAGAGCGAAACAGCTTTGTCCCGAATTTCGGCAATTGCCCGATAGCCGTCCCATTTCACCTCAAAGATCCAGTCAGAATGATCGAACGGTTCCGCAACCGCTGTCGCGAGCATCGGTTTTATCGCATGCGGCATCGGTTTATCCGGGGCATCCTTCAGGTTCTCGCTTTCCAGGGCTTCGTGAACGCGGATCTGGTGTACTTTTTTCTGTTTGAACGATTTCTGCCCGCCGGTTTCGAGCATCTCTTCTAATGTTTTGTGGGATACAACGGAATGGTTCATTTCAAGAATGTCCCCTTTGGCCGCATTTCGATCTTTTTTTTTCAAGAGCAGCCACGACTTGCCGTCCTTTCCCATTTTTACGAGAGCAAATTCACCGCGAAGCTTTTCCCCTTCAAGGACAAACTTCAGATCACCCTTTTCCAAACCTTCGCGAAGCAGTTTTTCGTTTTCCTTTTCGTCTATCGCGGTAGGGTGATGATAAAAACCTCTGTCCCAGATAATGACGCTCCCTGCGCCGTAATTGCCTTCCGGGATGACTCCCTCAAAATCCTTGTACTCAAAGGGGTGGTCTTCAACCATGACAGCCAGCCGTTTTGAAGAAGGCTCCAGAGAGGGCCCCCTCGGGACTGCCCAGCTTTTGAGCACCCCGTCCAGCTCCAGTCTGAGATCGTAGTGAAGGGCCCGGGCCGCGTGCTTATGAATGACGAACAGGAGGCGGCCCCCCTCCTGGGTAACGCCCGGTTTCGGTTCCGGTGTTTTCTCGAATTCCCGTTTCGCTGCGTAGTCTGTTAATCCCATAACATCTCTTAAAATTGTTTTCACGCGGAGTCGCGGAGTTCGCGGAGAAAATGCTTAAGTGGCAAAAAAATAGGATTCGGAAATTCTTATAATTCTGGTGCGTTTCATTTGGTTTTGTATTCTCCGCGTCCTCCGCGCCTCCGCCTGCACCCAGCGATTACGAGTGCTTGTCGCGAGTGCAGGGCGCGTGAGACGACTTTTATTCCTGCCCTTACAGATGCGGCAGTTTCTGTTCTTTCACAAGCACTTCCTGAAAAAGATCTCCCTGCTCTTTCACCCTCTTCACGGCATCCGACTGTATGACGTGCAGCCTTTCCGGGTCACCGAGCTCCATAAAACGCTCCACTTCACTCCATTCCAGGGGAAACGAAACAAAGGGTTTTTCCCGGGCACGAATGGAGTAAACGCAGATCATCGTTTTCTTCGCGTCGTTCTGAGACCAGTTGATAAAGACCTTCTCTTTCCGCTCCTGCTTGGCCATCTTCGCGGTCACCAAATCGGGATAATGTTTTTGCATGATTTCCGCCGCAATCTTTGAAAATGTTTTGGTATCTTCAAAAGTCGTCTCTCTCCGGTTCAAGGGCACAAGGACATGAAGCCCTTTATTGCCCGACGTTTTTACATAGGTTGCAAGTCCCATGTGGGAGAGCAGGTCCCGAAGTATCAGCGCCGCCCGGCTGCACGCGAGAATATCCGCTCCCTCGCCGGGATCGAGGTCGAAGACCATGGAATCGGGCGTCTCGGGAGAAACCGCCCTGGCCAGCGGTACATGAAGTTCAAGAGACGCCAGATTCTCCACCCATATCAGCGTTTCCAGGTCGTTTGCCACGCAGGAGGTCATCGGTTCATCGTCATGATGGAGGATCTCCGCAGTCTTCACCCACTCCGGACGGTGCCCGGGACAACGTTTTTCGAAAAAAAACTCCTGTTCCACTCCTTCAGGATAACGCTTCAAGGTCAATGCCCGGTCTTTTAAATGGGGCAGGATAAAAGGGGCAATCCCGCGGTAGTATTCCAGGATATCGGCCTTGGTAAAACCATAGGAAGGATAGAGGTCCTTTTCAAGGTTTGATAACGGGAGTCTCCGACCCGCGATTTCGACGAATGTCCGGCTCACCGGCTCTCCCTCACTTTCCGCATGCTCTCTTCCAGCGCTGCAACCAGATCAGCCGGACCTTCTCCTTCTTCTTCCTCGATCGCCGGGGCCTCTACCAGTGCCCTTTCTTTCATCTTCGCTGCCAGGAGGTCCGTAAGTTTCTTCCTGCGGCCGTCGGCATATTTCCCTGGATTGAAGTCTTCAATCATGTGCTCAATGCTTTTTTTTATCCGGCTTTCCTCTTCTGCTTCGGTCTTTCCTTTCTTCGGCGATATATCGTCATCAGGAAGTATTTCGTCATGATAATGAAGCGTGGTCAGTGCCAACGCTCCCTCCCTGCTGAAGACCGCTACAAGATACTCCCGTTCAGCCAGTACGAATTTTGCGAGACCGGCTTTGTTCGTCCGGCGCATCACTTCGACCAGCAGTTGATACGCCTTTTCACCCCCTTTAGCAGGCACGAGATAATAAGGGTGATCATAATAGACCGGGTCCGCTTTCTTCAGATCGATAAACTCGACTATTTCGATCGTGCGGCTCCGCTCCGGAGACACTGATTCCAGTTCCTCGTCCGTCATCAGAATGTATTTGTCGGGCAGGATTTCATATCCCTTGATGAGCTCATCGGGGAGGACCGTCGTTCCCTCTGCCGGACAAAACATTCTTCGTGAGAGACGGGAATAATCCTTGCTGTGGAGCAGGTGGAAAGATAAACCACGCGGCTCGACCGCCTTGACCAGCCTCACCGGAATTGCCACGAGACTGAAACTGATCGTTCCGCCCCATATTCCCTGTGCAGCCATGTTGTTCCTCCGCCACAAAAAATCACGCGGCTTTCTTCAGGCTCGCTTCAAGCGCCTGAAGCAGATCATCCGATTCCGTGGGTTTCAAGCGCCTGGGAGACAGGACCGCAATCTTCTCTCCCCGGGCTTTTTTCTCGATCATCTCCAGCAGCTTTTTCTGATGTTCGTTTTCAAACTTTTGCGGCTCAAAAGGAGCGGTCAGTTTGTCGATCAACTCGCTCCCGATTTTCAATTCTTTTTCCGACAACGCCATATCCTGCAGCCCGAGGGATGTTACCGGGATCACTTCATCGGCATACCGCAGGGCATTCAGACGCAGAATCTTCCCGCTTGCCTGCAAGGCCCCGAGGTAGGACCGTTTTCTCATGGTCCAGGTGCAGATGCCTTCCACATCCAATTCCTTCAAAGCTTTGACGAGCGCCGCATACCCTTTTCCCTGCATCCCCGTGATATCCGGTTCCAAATAATAGACACGATCGACAAGGAGAAGGTCGATTTGTGAGGTTTCGACGAATTCATGGACCTCGATCATCCGGTT
>DAIDTZ010000434.1 GCA_027456925.1 Nitrospirota bacterium | reverse complement strand
CCCGTGTGTATTCTTCGAGCTTTTGTTCAAGCTCCTCTGCGGTCATGCGCGGTTGATCGTTTTCGCCCATGCCCTCGTTGTATCAAAAAAGCCCACCACGTTCTGGCAAGAGATGGGAGTTTTTGGAAGATCGGGGCAAGGGGCAATGGTCAAGTAGCATGAAAAACATAGACAGGCTGATTCTGCGTCGAATGGAGGGAACTGGCAGTCGAGGGTTGCCTTTGAAGGATGAAGGCTCAGAAAGGGCCTTGGGAAACTAAAAAAGGCCGGGAGGGGACCGGCCTTTAGTTCAGTGCAGAGTTGAATGGTTGCGCTATAACCCATCCGACTCCCGAATATAGGGTTCCATCAGGGCAAGGAATTCCACTTGCTCTTTTCCTGTAAAGGTAAAACCCGGGGACTCCTCGCCACAATAAACTTCATGTCAACATCCTCCTTTTTGGATTTGCGCTTTCATCAATTCAAACCGCCAAGACCGGTATCCGCCTGTTTTCGGAAGATAGGTACACTTCCATCCGAGAAATTCCAGGGCCTTCGCCTCATGGCTGAACATTACGCCGATAGCCGTGGCACTCGAAAAAAGTTTTGGTAATTCCTCCTTGCGGCCGACAAAGAGGAAGGCGTTTAAAAAGCGGGAGGCCTGCCCCGTGAGAGACACTGTGCCGTCGGCCAATGTTTCCTTTTCGATGTCCCACGCGTGCAGGTCCTCCGGAAGCAACGCATGAAGATATTGCACTATTATTCCAGCGTTGGCAGAAGCGGCGGGGTCCTCGTTCTCAATCTCATCAATCAGATCGGCGACCGGCATACCGGTGAAATAGTTGAGCGCACGGAGCGAGGTTTTACCTTTGAGGTATTTATCCGCTTCCTTGCAAAGGTCGGAGATCGCGTCCATGGTCAGACCCGGGCGGGGAAGAAATCCGTCCTGGCTCTTATATCCCCCGCCGTTATCCTGCCGGTAGCCCCGGAGAGCATCCCGGAGGACGAGGATCAGCTCCTCCTGGATCTGATCCACCCTGGCGGCCACATCCGGATCTTTACACCGTTTCGGCTGGAGTTTAAAGAAAAGACCAAGCGCCCCTTCCTCGAAAAGGCATAAAGTAGAGTACAATTTACCGTCAGTTGCCTCCATGATGGAGGTAACTGAATGCTTTTCGAGCCAGGGAGTGCGCCTTATCATCTTGCGGATTGCCTCTTCATCGTATGAAAAGGCCTCTGCATAGTCCGTATAAGGCACACACGGTGCCGGTTCGTTCCGAGTTGGATGTTGCACAATTGCAACACGCACCTGTGATTTGCCTCCCAGCATCTTATCTATGACCGCTACTGGTATCTGTTCTCGTCCTTCTGTTGATTTTTCATCATCTTTATGCATGGTATTCCTCCTGACGGCGCAAGGTGCGCTTCCGCTCAAAGTCCCGCTGCCTTGCATTTTCTATCTCTTTTTGGGTTTTCCATTCCATATCATTTTTCGCGCCGAGTTCATAATAATCGTCCCAGGTATATACTTCCGCTGCAAAGAGCATCTGCCGCAAACAGAAATCATCCTGCTCGCCAAGCTTTAAAGAATCAGAGACGCGGTCCCGCTGTTTTTTAGGGATGCGCGTGATAGTGTCCAACAGCCCAAGCAAAACATGCTTCACCTGCCGGTCTGACATTGACATGGTGCACCTTCTACAGAGTTTTTTAGACGGTGAAAAAACAAAAAGTGCCCGAGCGTTGTCTGAGGCTCTGTAGGAGACCTCCCCTGCACCTCGCGATGCAAAGACACTCGGGCACACTGAAACGCCCTAAAACAAAATCACCCCTTTTCCGCGTATTCGCGGGAGGCCGGGGATTGGCCCCTACAGAGTAATTCAGACGCCCTAATTATGCCAGATCGGGCATCTGCTGTCAATGGGAAAGGTGAAGTCTGCTGCGTTCAAATCTACGGTTTTTATTCTTCTATCCTTTCTTCAATAGGAGATTTTTGCCGCTCGATCATGCGCTGTTTCAATACCACGCGCCGGGCAGTGTTCACGTGGACATTGAAACGGGCGGCTGTCTCTAAATAGTCGCCTCGGTGAAAATTACAAATGCGCCGGTCTCGCTCTCGCTTCTCAATGTCCTGGATGCTGGGAATGGTGAGACGTTCCCCGCCGATCGTGTAGACGATCGTCTCGATGATCTTCGCGGCCGACGCGGGCCCGAAGTCCGCGCAAAGCTGCTTGCATAAGTTGTCCCATCGCTCTTCACTCCAGTGATTGTTTGCCGGCATCAACACCCCCATGAGAGATTATTTTTTCTATCTTTTCTTTCTCAGCTTTGGACCAGGACTTCAAAATGGACGGCCCATAACAGGGAGTAGATTCAATTCTAAGTTTTCCGCGTCCTATTATCTTTCTGATCTGGGCTTTTGTGAACTTCGGATATTTTCCCCAAAGCACGGCGCGTTTTATCCCGTTGTTAAAATCTTCCTGGATGCATTCCTGCGGGAAAAGGACGACCCTCATTCGATCAAATTCGTGAGACAGGCTGCTTCGTTCAAATGGATAAGGAGGGCCACTCGTGCCGCGGAGTGACAAGCCGGCAGCAGAAGCGGAATCGAATAATCCCAGCATATAAGACGGCAACCCAAGGCTTTCCACGATCCTCTTCTGAATGAAGTCAATTAAATCATTGAATTCTGATTTTTTCCCCTCCCTCAGGTAAAGGATGTCTATACTATCGGCATTGTCATTTGGATTCATCAATTACTCCTTCGTGATATTTTGTATATATGCTTCGTACTCATCACTAGCTTTCTTTATTTCTTCCTTCGGTGCTCCTGACCACACCTTTTCGTACCAGCGATAATACGCGGCAAAGCTGGGATAAATTTTGTGGATGCGCCGACGGTCCGGCAGGTACCGGTCCGTCGTTGCGATGCTGGCGTGGCCGAGGCGCTGCGCGATCGCGGGCGTGTCGTAACCTTGTACGCTCCTGCAGTCCGAAGCGTGCGTGGCACGGAACATGTGCAGGCTGTTCTTCGTTTTGTTGATCCCGGCGCGGGCGGCGTAGAACTTTACGATCGAATCAAGCATGGAATCGTTGAGCGGCAATGGGCCGGGCCGCTTGTTCCGATAGGTCACGAGCAGCGGGTCCTCGGGCCTGGCGCCCTGGCGGTACCGGATTGCGACGTACCGGCGGATGTCTCGAGACGGCAGTGCCCAGAGGTCCACGGTGCGGCCGGAGGATCCGCGTCCGCCCTGCTTTGCGATGTCCTCGGGGACCTGGATGTCGATGAGTTTGCCGTCGTCCTGGATGTGCTCCAGGCGGAGCCGCCAGATCTCGCCGGCGCGCAGGCCTCCGAACCCGGCGAGGATGAAGATGACCGTGTCGCGGAGTCCTTTTTCCTTGTTGGGATCGATCGCGCGGAAGAACGCCTGATGCTCTTCGGAGGTGAACTTCTGCACGAACTTCCTGCGGAGCTTCGGTTTCGGGATGTCCTTGGTGAAGTCGCTGTTAACGGGCACCAGACCCTGACGGCGGAGAAAGCGCGCGTACCGATGCAGGGCGATGAGCTTCGTGCGGCGAGTCTGGTTGCTGTTTCCGCGGCGGACGCCTGGGACCGGGTAATAGCACCATTCGAGGTAGGACTCGACGTCCTGGTGAGTGATCTGGTCGACCGGCCGCAGGCCGTCGTTGCCGGCCAGCCAGGTGAAGAACTCCTGGACCATGCGGCGATAGATAGCGACGCTGTCTTTTGACAGGCCGTCGAAGACGGTGAGGTCGCGCACGAAGGCGTCGAGGTGAGTGTCAACGGTCGGCGGCGTTGCAGTGGTAGTTGTCATTTCGTTTTGTTCAATATCCATCATGCTTTGCGCTCCCCGCACCCCACTTTTTTACAAGCTATAACACCCAAACCCATCAACAAAAGCCAGAACACAACCTATAGACCAAACCCTTTGAAAATACCCCCAATTTGAGAACGGGTAATGAGGTGGCTTCACGGCTCAGGACACTGTATTTTTCACCGGGGGGAGGTGGTAACACTCTCCGATCCCAACCCCATACGTCCTAAACCCAAGTTGTACTTCACCTTTACCACTATCTACGCACACTAAGTATTTGAATTTATTACACCGCTGATATAACGTACTTCACTCTTTCCAATAAAGTGAAGTACAATTTCGCTAATTTCGCTAGGTTTTCTACCACGTGCAAACAATCCTAAGTCCGAGGCCCGTCACAGGGACAAACAAGGGTTGATGAACCACGCATTAACAAAGGCCAGAACACGGGTTGACCACACCCCAAAGACAATCTTTAAACAACCTAAAACAATCTCTTTTCTTTTCGATGCTGAACAACGAAACCCTAAACGAAACGCTGATCCGAAGAATATAGAGAGCAAAAACTGCCTCCCCTGGGTTCCATGGTTCCCCTAACACTATCTTTTAGCTTACTATTCATAGGCTTATCCCAAGGGGAACCATTAGACACCGCCTCAAAGGTTCCCCCATGGTTCCCCTAGGTTCCCCCATGGTTCCCCTAATGG
>DAIDTZ010000433.1 GCA_027456925.1 Nitrospirota bacterium | reverse complement strand
CAGGTCGCGGTGCTCGTGCCCACGACGCTTCTGGCGGACCAGCATTTTCGCACGTTTTCGGAGCGCGTCGCGCCCTTCTCCATCCGCGTGGACGTGCTCTCCCGGTTTCGGACCAAGGCCGAACAGCAGGCGACGCTCAAGGGCTTGAAGAACGGGACCGTGGACATGGTGATCGGCACGCACCGGCTTCTCCAGCGGGACATCGTTTTCAAGAACCTGGGCCTCCTCGTAGTGGATGAGGAGCACAAGTTCGGCGTCAAGCACAAGGAGCGGATCAAGGAATTCAAAAAGCTCGTGGACGTGTTGACCCTTACGGCGACGCCGATCCCGCGCACGCTCCACATGTCGCTTGCCGGCATCCGCGACCTCTCGATCATCGAGACGCCGCCCCTGGACCGCCAGGCGATCCAGGTCGTGCTCGCGCGTTTCGGCAAGCGGGTGATCCGCGAAGCGATCATGCAGGAGCTGGACCGCGGCGGCCAGGTGTTCTTCGTGCACAACCGGGTACAGGGCATCGAGCGCATGGCCGAATTCGTCGGCAGCCTGGTGCCCGAAGCAAAGGTCGGCATCGCCCACGGGCAGCTTCACGAGCACGAGATCGAGGACGTGATGACGAAGTTTCTCGCGGGCTCGCTGAACGTGCTCGTGACCACGACGATCATCGAGTCCGGCATCGATATTCCCACGGCAAACACCATCATCATCAACCGCGCGGACCGCTTCGGCCTCGCGGACCTGTATCAGATCAAGGGGCGGGTAGGCAGGAGCAGGGAAAAGGCCTACGCCTACCTGCTTGCACCGGCCGACGAAACGCTCTCCGACGTGGCGCGGAAACGCCTTCGCGCAATCCAGGAGCTGTCCGAGCTGGGCGCCGGTTTCCGCATTGCCGCCCAGGACCTGGAGACCCGGGGCGCGGGAAACCTCCTCGGCAAACAGCAGTCGGGCCATATCGCGGCCATCGGCATCGACCTCTATACCCAGATGATGGAAGAGGCCATGGCGGAGCTCCGGGGCGAGGAGATTGCAACGGAGCCCGACACGCTGATCAATATGCGCGCCTCCGCCTTTATTCCCGAGGACTACATCCGGGACGTGAGCCTGCGGCTTGCGGCGTATAAGGAGATTTCGAGCGCTTCCGATGAGGCCCAGCTCCGGGACATCAGCCTGGAGCTCCGCGACCGTTACGGCGAATTGTCCGAGCCCGCAGCCAATCTGTTCGAGATCATGAGCGTAAAGCTGATCGCGAAGAAGGCCATGGTAAGCCGGATCGACGCCGGCAAAGACACGGCCAAGATCACATTTGCCGGGAACGCAAACATTTCGCCGGACCGGGTCCTGGTGCTTATCAAGAAAAGCAAAGGGAAAATCAAGCTTATCCCCGAATATACGCTCCAGATCGCGCTCCCCGACGAATCGCTCAAAAGCGCGGCAGATGCGGTGAAAAAGTGCTTGCAGGAACTACTCTAGTGTGTTATAAACAATAAACATGCCTGACTTTCACGCGCGTTTTGGCGCAAAAATCGAAAAATTCGTACTTTTGGAGGAACCAATTTCATGAAGATGCATAAACCGCTCGTTGGAGTAGTGCTCGTCCTTGTCGTTTCCATGATCGGTTGCAGCAAAGGACCGGACAGCGTGGTGCTCGCGAAAGTCAACCGCGGAGCAATCACTGCCGCGGATTTTAAGAAACAGCTTGAAGATCTGACGCCCCAAATGCAACAGGCGGTGGTGGCCGACCCCAAGGCCCGGAAGGACTTCCTTGATGACCTGATAGGAATCGAGCTTGTTATCCAGGAGGCGAAACGGCAGGGCCTGGATAAAGACGCAGAATATAAAAAACGCCAGGAAGCGCTCAAGAAAGAGCTGGAGCGCCGGATGCAGGAAGACGCAAAAAACGAGCTCTTTAACTCGGTCCTGAAAAAAGAGATCGGCGATAAAATGAGCAAGGTGACCGAGCCCACGGAGCAGGAAGTCCGCGCCTATTACAACAGCAACAAGGACAAAATACGCAATGCCGCCGGCAAACAGATCAGCTTCAAGGAAGTAGAGCCGCAGCTCAAGTTGCGGCTGATGCAGGAAAAGCGGAGAGACTTGTACCTCGAGTATGCCAAGACGCTGAAGGCGAAAGCCAAGATCGACGTGAATGAAAAGGCCCTTGACGCCGTCGTTGCTTCGCTGGCCCAGCCCAAGGACGTGGATCTCTCGCACATGACGGTGCAGCCCGCCCCTCAGAAAAAGGGGACCAAGTAGTCCTCCGGCTGCCATGAACAACTCTCGACTGACGTACGCTATCATAGCCCCGGCGCTTCTGCTGGGGCTTCTATTTTTCTCCTGTACCAGGAAGGAGGAAGAAAAGCCAACCGTTGCCGCTTCCTCCCCTGCCCTGTCTCCCAACGTGCGGATTGTGGCCACGTTGAACGGCGATCCCATCACGCTTGCCGAATTCCAGGGACGGTTCGCGCGGGCGGGGATCAAGCCCGAACGCGAGGTGGACCTCGAAGTCAAGAGTGAATTCCTGAACCGGCTCATTGAACGCAAGATGATGCTTCTCGAAGCCCAGCGCAAGCGCATCAAGATAGGGCTCCCCGAGATCAACGCGCGGATTGCCGCCCTCTACCCTGAGCAC
>DAIDTZ010000432.1 GCA_027456925.1 Nitrospirota bacterium | reverse complement strand
GGCCTACCACAGCCGTGATGCCGGGCTGAAAGGTGATCGTGGTTTTGTCCGAGAAGGATTTAAAACCAATCATTTCGAGAGTCTTGAGCTGCATAGGCCTCCCCCTAAGGTAAGGACAATTCAAAAAAAGTTAAAGGATATAGTTAAGCCGCTAGCGGGGAATTAGGAAATATTTTTTACTTTAATGTAAAGGTTTATATCATAAGATGGCAGCTTTGTAAAGGGAAAAATAACAAGGTAAGGTATTGTTTTTTGAATGGTATACAATATATTGTGGCATTATTGATCTATGCTTCTCGATTCGCGAGACGCTTAGAACCTACTTTTAAAGGCAAAATAAACGCCATAATATTGATGGTGATTACGGTAAGGAACGTTCGAAGTATCGCTAAAAAAGGAACCTGATGAATGGAAAGTTACTTCGGCGAACTTGGAACGAGCCGGGACAGGAGAGAGCATGGGCCGCGAAGTTTTTCTGCTGATTCCCGAACAGGCTTCCGACACCGTCGTACAACAATGCCTTGAAATCCCCGTTGCTTTGTGAGATAATCGCACTCTGGAATGACCTATCCGCGCATCTTAAACAATAAATTTTTCAATATCGTATGGATCCCGTGCTGGGCGGGGCTCCTTGTGCTGCCGGTTACCGGCGCCGGCAAGGCTATTCGTATTTTTGCCGTTGCTGTCGGTCTCATGTTCCTCTGGCGCCTGTCGAAGCACGATGCCTTTACCACCCTCCGCAACGCTGCAGCGGAAAAAATTTCAAAGACTTCGGCTGTACTCATGTCCTTTTCCCGGTATGCCGAGTCGCCGCTTGCCGCGGCAATTACGCTTGCCTTATTGATTCTCCTTCCTGTTTTTCTGAACGATTATTATCGCGATATCATGACATTGACGGGCATCTACATCGTACTCGCTCTTGGATTGAACCTCATCGTGGGGCAGGCCGGGCTTCTCAACCTGGGATACGTGGCTTTCTCCGCGATCGGCGCTTATACCTATGCCATCCTTTCCACGAAATTCGGGCTTTCGTTCTGGCCGGGCCTCGTTGCCGGCGCAGCGACTGCGGCTTTTTTTGCGGTGCTCCTGGGCTCTCCGACGTTACGACTGCGCGGCGACTATTTTGCGATCGTCACCCTGGGCCTCGGAGAGATCACCCGTATCATCCTGAACAACTGGGACAGCCTGACCAACGGCCCCAACGGCATTTCGCAGGTGGGCAGGCCGGTGCTTTTCGGCTACGTGCTGCATACGACCCTTGATTTTTACTATCTCATCCTGCTGATAGCAATTGGGACCGTATTTGCCATGAAACGGCTTATGACGTCACGCATCGGCAGGGCCTGGATCGCCATCCGTGAGGATGAGATTGCCGCGGAAACCATGGGGATCAACACCTTCCGGCTGAAGCTGCTCGCCTTCGTGCTCGGCTCGGCGTGGGCGGGACTGACGGGCGTTTTTTTTGCGGCAAAAATGGCGTTTGTCTCGCCGGAGAGTTTCACCTTTTTTGAGTCCGTCATGATTCTCTGCATGGTTGTTCTCGGCGGGATGGGGAGCATCCCCGGCATCATTCTCGGAGCGCTTCTCCTCATCACGCTCCCTGAAGTTTTCCGCGATTTTCAGGATTACCGGATGCTGGCCTTCGGGGTCGCGCTGGTGCTCATGATGGTGTTCAGACCGCAGGGGCTGTTGGGAACCGCGAAAGGAAAATGAAATTATTTTGCCGCAGAGGGAATTTAATTCTAAAACCTACCTGTGCAAATTTAATCTGGATTGCGCGTTTGCGAATTGCCGTTTGAGATTTTTTTTTTGAATACTGCGATCTCTGTGGATGGTTTTGATTCTTATGTTACTGCTTGAAACAAAAAACCTGACAAAACACTTCGGAGGCCTCAAAGCCCTCGATGGCGTCGATATGCGCGTTGAACGGGAAAGGATTGTGAGCATCATCGGTCCGAACGGCGCGGGGAAAACCACCTTTTTCAACTGCATCCCCGGCATGTACCGGCCCACGAAAGGGAATGTCGTTTTTCACGACCGCGACGTCACTGCCATGCCCCCCCATGAGATTACCGCGCTCGGTATTTCGCGGACGTTTCAGAATATCCGATTGTTTCGGGGCATGACCTGTGTGGAGAATGTCATGGTTGCGGCGCACTGCCGGACGTTCGCCGGCGTTATTGGCGCGCTTTTCCGAACGAGCACGGTAAAAAAAGAAGAACGGGACATGGGTTACCGGTCCATGGATATATTAAAGTTCGTCGGTCTTGAAAACCAGCATGATACGCTGGCGGCAAACCTTTCCTACGGGGACCAGAGGCGGCTGGAGATCGCCCGTGCACTCGGGACGGAGCCGCACTTGCTGCTCCTGGATGAACCCGCCGCAGGCATGAACCCATTTGAGACGCAGGACCTGATGAGCCTGATACGCCGGATCCGGGACAACGGCGTGGCCATTCTGCTTATCGAGCACGATATGAAGGTGGTCATGGGCATTTCAGACCGCGTGATCGTCCTGGATCATGGAATCAAGATCGCGGAAGGAATGCCGAAAGATATCCAGAACAACCCCGATGTGATCGAAGCCTATCTCGGCAAGGAGCATGCGCATGCTTGAGCTCCGGGACGTGATCGTATCCTACGGCATGATCGATGCGCTCAAAGGCATCAGCTTGATTGTCGAACCGGGCGAGATCGTGGCTTTGATCGGCGCGAACGGGGCGGGCAAATCAACAACGCTCATGTCCATCTCGGGCGTTACGGGGCTGCGGGGCGGGACAATATCCTATGACGGCGAGCCGATATCCGGCAGGCCTGCGCACGAGATCGTCAAAAGGGGCATCTCGCAGGTCCCCGAGGGAAGGCGCATTTTTGCCGGCATGACGGTGAACGAAAACCTGGAGATTGGGGCGTTTTCAAGAAGCAAGGAAGAACTGTCCGAAGGCATTGAACGGGCATTCTCCCTCTTTCCTACGCTCGGCGAACGGCGCAAACAACTGGGCGGAACGCTTTCAGGAGGGGAACAGCAGATGCTCGCCATCGGCAGGGCGCTCATGTCCCGGCCCAAACTGTTGCTCCTGGATGAACCTTCCCTCGGGCTTGCCCCGATCATTGTGAGCAGAATTTTCAAGATTATCCGGGAGATCAACGAACAGGGGACTACCATTCTACTCGTGGAGCAGAATGCCAGGGCAGCGCTTAGGCTCGCCCATCGGGCCTATGTGTTGGAGACGGGGAAGATCGTTATGCAGGGCAAGGCATCGCATCTGGAGAAAGACCCGGGAATCAAGAAAGCCTATCTGGGGGAGTGAATAGAATGCGGCATGGAGAGTGAGGGCGGCATGGACAGAAACATCAAACTCATCCTCGAATACGACGGCACGAACTACCACGGCTGGCAGACGCAGGCTGAAAACGGAAACCCCACCATCCAGGGGACGCTCGAACAAGCCCTCAAAACAATCATCCGGGAAAAGGTAACGACTTTTTCTTCAGGCAGAACGGACGCCGGGGTCCATGCCTTGGGCCACGTTGCCAACTTCATGACCTCAAACACCATCCCCGCGGCGGCATGGGCGCCGGCGTTAAACCATCTTCTTCCCAAAGACATCAGGATATTGGAATCAACAGAAGTCTCCCTTGATTTTCATGCGCGTTACAGCGCACTGGGGAAAACCTATAAATATCGCATCCTTCGGAGACGCGCCCCTACCGCCCTCTATCGTAATTATGCGTGGCATATTAATCTGCCGTTGAATATTCGCAAAATGAGATCAGCTCTTCCCTTTCTTGTCGGAAGGAAGGATTTCTCCGCTTTTCGCGGATCAGGGTGCAACGCTAAATCTCCTGTGCGAACCATTAAATCGGCATCCATTAAAAAAGACGGGGATTTCCTCGAATTGTGGTTTGAGGCTGATGCGTTTTTACAGTATATGGTGAGAAATATAACCGGGACCCTGGTAGAAGTTGGTCTGGGAAGATTCACGCCTGACGATGTGGGCCGCATTTTGAGGTCCTGCGACAGGACCCAGGCGGGCAGGACTGCGCCCCCGCATGGTCTCTATCTTATGGATGTTTCCTATCCTGAATCCCGCTGACGCTCTTCTGCACGCACCCGCAAGAGAAGCGTACAATCCTGGTTTTTTCTATCCTTTGAGATCACTCTCTCCCCTAAAAACAACCACCGTTTCTTTGCAAAGATGATATAATACTAGCAAAATTCTCAGTTTTGCAAATAGACTGATCGCATTCACTATCGTAAAATCAAAGGGTTATAGGTGGCACGATACGTGCATTATCCTTTGCGCAGAATACAGAATAAGATGCAGAATACAGAATAAGATCAAGTAAATACTTCAAACACCATCATCTACGATAAATCTCCATCACGTACGACAAGATCGAAAAAGTGATTTTTCTTTCAGAATTTTCATTTGATTTGCTTGAACTGCGTGCGAGAGCATGAGGTTCTCTTGATTTTATTTACTATAACGTGAAAGGAGAATGTATGAGGAATTGGTTGAACACTGCAGCGTTGTTGTTGTTCACCCTCGTTCTTGTTCCGGCAGCCAGCGCTGCGCCAGACGCGGCGGCATGTCTTGGATGCCACGGATCGATGGAAGGGGCCGTCAATGTAAACCAGGAAAAGTTTTCTAAATCCGTCCACGGCTCGTTCGACTGCGTCACGTGCCATATGACGCTGAAGGGCGCCCAGCACCAGGGCTTATCAGGTGCAAAGCCTGACAAGGCCATACAGGAGTTGGCAACAGCAATCTCATCCAAGAGCAAGATCGACCCTGTGGCGCAAGCCGCATGCGCTACCTGTCATCCCGATGTCTATGAAGCGTACAAAGCGAGCGTGCATGGTCAGAACGTCATGGTAAAGAAGTCTTCCGACGGGCCCGTCTGCACCAGTTGCCATGGCTCCCCGCATTATATCCAGCCGAAAGCCAGTAAAGAGTCCGCGGTCAACCATTTCAATGTCGTACAGACCTGCGGAGTTTGCCATGAAGAGAAAATAATGTCGGAAAAATACGGGTTCAGTCCCCAGGTCATGGAGCGCTACAAAGAGAGCTTTCACGGCAGAAAACTGAGGCTGGGCCAAAGCGGAGCACCCGCCTGTCCGGACTGCCACGGGGCCCATGACATCAAGAGCCCCAAGGACCCTGCTTCCCCCGTTGCCGGTCTGAACAAGATTGCCACTTGCGGTAAATGCCACAGCGGGGCCACTCCCAAGTTTGTAGCGGCGATTACGCACCAGGCGCCTGATCCGGTGGCGCACTTCACCGAGATCGCCTTGATCATCCTTACGGTGAGCGTATTCCTGTTTATCTGCCTTCACGTGTTGTTGGACATCTATGCGGACATCCGCGACCGGTTGCTGAGAAAGGGAGGGAAACATGAGTAATAATACTATTCCTGCGGAGATCGAGCGGTTCGATCTTTCGGCGAGGATCCAGCATGTCATTATGTTTACAACGTTCCTGCTCTTGGCCTTTACGGGGTGGGGACTGAAATACGCCTATCAGGACCCGGCGAGTGCGTGGATCCGCTTCTGGGGCGGCGCAAAATCGGCGGGGATCATCCACCGAGTAGCAGGCATCACGATGCTGCTCGACTTCATCTACCATCAGTTCTACCTTATCAATCAGGCGCGCAAGGGAGGGATGCGGCTCTCTCTCGTGCCAATGCCGAAGGACGTTGTTGACGCTTTCCATAATTTCATGTACTTTTTCGGCTTCAGGAAGGAGAAACCCTATTTCGGCAAATTCAACTACATGCAGAAATTCGACTACTGGGCGGTCTACTGGGGCATGTTCATCATCGGGGCCTCCGGTTTCTTCCTGGCGTTCCCGGTGACGGTATCGTCGCTTTTCCCGGTCTCGACGCTTCAGTGGATCTGGGACGTGATCTTCATCATGCACAGTGATGAAGCCCTTTTGGCCATTGTGTTCATCCTGATCTTCCATTTTTATAATGAACACTTGCGGTCCGAGGTGTTCCCCATGAACTGGATGTGGCTTACGGGGAAGATGACGACAGAAGAGTTGAAACGCCATCACCCGGCGGAATACGATTATCTGTTCGGCGAAAAGAAGAACAAATAAACGAGGGATCGGGATACGATCTCGTTATGACAAAATAAAAAACGGCGGCCCTGGAGGTCGCCGTTTTTTATTAATGCCGTTGGCATGTATACGCGATCAAATCAATTCAACTGTTCGATAACTCCCTGCTTCATGCGGAACCGCGACGGAGCGCGAAGCGCTATCTCGGAACTGTGAGTCACCATGATCATCGTGACCTTCTTCTCACGGTTGATTTTTTCGAAGAAGGTCATAATTTCCGCTTCGGTCTCTTCATCCAGGTCGCCGGTGGGCTCGTCGGCAAGGATGATCTCAGGATTGTGAATAAAGGCCCGGGCAATTGCCACCCGCTGCTGCTCGCCGCCGCTTAGTTCCGAGGGATAGCGGTCTTTTTTGTCGCTGAGTCCCACGAGGTCAAGCAGATTTGCCGCATCGGCAGCCTTTCTTCCGCCGCCAAAGACCGTCGGGAGGAGCACATTTTCCGTGGCGTTCAAGGTCGGGATCAGGCTGGCAAATTGATACACAAAACCGAATTTTTCATTTCTGAGCTTCGAGAGCATTTTATCCTTGTATTCCCATATGTTCGTGCCGTCGATGTTGACTGTCCCGGTGTCCGGGCGTGCAATGCCTCCAATAAGGCTTAAAAAGGTGCTTTTCCCGCTTCCCGAATGGCCGACGATGGAAACAAACTCTCCTTGTTGAATGGTAAGGTCCAGCGGCTGGACCGCTTTAATGATCTTACCTGAAACGTCATAGGTTTTTGACAGTCCCTTCAATTCAATCATGGATTCCTCTTCTTCTGTGATGTTCTCACAAGATTAATGACCGCAACAATCAGAATAAGCGCCCCAACCGTATCTATGAACCTGATGCCGGGCACCATCCCGTAATTACACGGCATTCTGCTGCTCATGCAATAACCGATTTTATCGGGGAGCCAAAACGACACTCCGTACACGATAATCGCCGTAACCGCGCTGGCGATGAGCAAGAGACGCCGCTCTAAAAAAAACGTCGTTATGCCGATCGCCATGAGCACGGCCCCGGCCATGAATTCCGCACGTGCCGTGTCTCCGCAGTGCATATGAGCGTAACCCTCGTATTCGCAGGCAGGGAGAATGTAGCGGGGAAGGAGGACCAAAAGAATCCCTCCTGTTAAGGCGCAAAGGGCTATCAGTTTCTTCATTTTAATGTCTTTGCCGTGGAATCGAAGTCCAGCACGGCCCCTGCTGCGGCAGCCGATGTTTTGTCTTTAAACGCGGCGATGCCCCAGCCCATGGGTGTTTTGAACTTCTTATCGTCTTGGACGTAAAAAGCCTTGTTGGCGGGGAACCATTCCCCGGTCATGTAGTCTTTGACCCCGGCCCCGGCAGCCGTCGCGCCCGTCCGTTTCAGGTAGGAAAAAAGGTCGCCGATATCGCAGAAATAACCGGTCGTATTGCCTGTGACGATCCTTGCGGTAAACTTCGAATTCATGTCAACCATCATGCCGCATTCCGTGCATTGAATGGTTTCCGCAAGCACCGATGAAACAGCCGAGGAAATTAAAATAATAAAAAAAACAACACGAAAGGTGGAAAGTACCTTTTTCATATTATTGCATCTCCCGCCTTGATCTTTTTCCCTTTGCGTCGATTTTTTGTTTGAGGGCCTGTGCAGTCCCTTCG
Organism: Nitrospirota bacterium; assembly: GCA_027456925.1. GTDB lineage: Bacteria > Nitrospirota > UBA9217 > UBA9217 > UBA9217 > JAJYKN01. The sequence continues at coordinate 4,462 of DAIDTZ010000432.1, read as the reverse complement.
TCGAACTTGTTCAGTTCCTGATACTGTTTCAACGCCCCGGCCCGTTTCCCTTTTTTGAGGAACACGATGCCAAGATTGTAGCGGGCAATTGCATAGTGCGGACGCAGGGTGATAGCTTTTTCGAGCGCAGAAATTTGCTCGTTTGTCTTTCCAATCATGCCGTAAGAAGCCGCAAGGTTGTTATAGATCACCGGGTTCTTCGGGGAATATCCTTTTGCCTTCAAAAAAGATCGGACCGCCTCCCGGTACTTGCCCATCCTGTTATAGGCTGTGCCGAGCTGCTCGTAGGCGTAACCGATTTCTTTCGGCTTGAGGGCGATAACTTTTTTGAGGGCGTCGATCTCCTCGGGGTACATACCGGCCCCGTCGTAGAGGTCCGCGAGGTGAAACCATGCATCTGCGTCTCGGGGATTGCTTGCGACCTGTTCCATGCGCACTTGGATGTCGGATTTTTGCGGGGAGACCTGAACGGAGGGCCGTTCGTTATCCTGGGAGCATGCGGTGAGCAGCGCCACGATGATCAATAGTAGGGACCTTCTCCTCGGCATTATTCTTCCCTCCTGATGGCTTCATAGGGCTCCATTTTTAAAATGGCAAGGGACGGCAAGAGGGCGGACAACAGACCGGTGGCGAGGGAGAAAACAATTGCTCCGGAGATCAGAATGGCCAGCTCCGCAGCCGACGGAAACAAATAGGGTAATTTTAAATAATGCAGCATGAGGTCCTTGAAGCTCATGAGCAGCCCGAAACCAAGGACGACGCCGCTCGCGCCGCCGCCGGCCGACAGCAGTGACGCCTCGATCAGGAGAATCGCCGAAATCTGGCTTTTATTCGCCCCCATAGCCCGTAAAAGGCCGATTTCTCGACGTCGTTCATTTACAATCATATAAAACGCGAATGCCATGATCAGGAGGACGATAAACCAGAGGACGATGCTGATGATGATGATCGCCCGAATAAGACCGGAGAGCTGATTTCTGACGGTGCTGATGACTTTGTCGGACACCAGGGCCTTTACGCCGCTGATGGCATACTCTATCCTGATTGCGACCCGGTCCGGAGTAATATCGTCGTTGACCTGCACGAGGACCGTTGATATCTTGTCCCTCCCGATCTCAATGGGTTTGATTGCCTTGGCCTTGGAATCTTCCGCCATTTTGTAGGCCGCGTCGAGGCTCATAAAGACCGCCCGGTCGAAAAAGTCCATACCCGTGGGGTCCATGGTCCCCGCGACCCTAAAATTGGTCCCGAAAAAGGGGATCACGTCCCCGATGATGACGGGGACGGACCTGCCGGTGATGACCTCATTGATGCCGAGGTTTCGTTTGAGGTTTTTCTCGAGCCAGGGCTTTACCGTAAAATCCGTGTCGGGATCAAAGGCAACGAGAAACACATCGACGTTGAAGCAGCAGGTAAAGCTCGTCGGTTTGATAAAAAGCTGGGGAGTGGCGGCCTTTACTCCCTCGACTTTTCTGACGCGATCGAGGACTGACCGGTCCATCAGAAACTGGGTCGGCTCCCCGGACAGGAGCGCGGCCTGTGCCTTGGCTGCTGCGCTTTCGGGCACCACGAGAATATCGGCGCCGAGTCGATAGGTGCCGATCTTCAGTGCGTTGTTTATGCTCTTCAGGAAGAGGGTCGCAGTGAACAGGGTGCACGAGACGACGGCAACGATGGCGAATAAAAGCCATGTCCTTGTAAGCTTTCTCTTCAGGTTCTTAATTGCAACATAGGCGATATTCATAATGACGATTAGTCTTCCTTCAAAGTTAAGAATTTAAATTTAGGTTATAATACCAGAAGGGAGGGAGAAAATAAAGAGCCGGAGGGCGAAGCAGCCCTCCGGCGAATTTGGTGGAGATTATTACATTGTCTTTTTCTTCTTTGCTTTCTTTGCCGCAGCTTTATGCCAATCTACGGTAATGCCGCAGAGCAGAGGAGACCCTGAATCGATCGAAACCTTTATTCCGTTAGCATTATGGCACGATGCGCACAGTGACACTTCTTCGACGATGTTGTCATTTTTCATATTCATGACTGCCAACAGGGAGTCATCACTGCCGTACGATCTGGATGCAAGAAGGGCATAACCGTTATCGGTGAACGCAAAGTCATGAGGACTGAGGTTGTTCGGGAGCACAATGCGTTTCACGATGGAGTCCGTCTTTGTGCTGATGATGATCACCTGGTGCGCCTTGGTGCCGCCCTTCAGCACGCTGGCGGTACCAGCCGTACCTGCAGGATTCGGCTCGAATTCATTCGGAGCGCTCACCCAGAGGTATTTGCCGTCCGGCGTCATGCGATCCTGGTGGATGAAGGTCATCTCGGGGCTCGAGATCGTTTTAATCTTCTTCTTGGTCTTCCAGTCGTACACGTATACCTTGCCTGCCGGCATGTCGGTGATGTATGCTTTTTTATCGTTCTTGGTCCACTGAATGCCACAAACGGCCATACCTGCCGGCATTTTGTCCACGAGCTTGAGCTTTTCCGGGTTCCACACATAAACGTTTCCGTCGGTCATGTCTTCGAAATAAACGTTGCCGTCCGGACCGGTGATGGCGCCGCAGAACTTCTCGCCGACCTTAAAGGGGCCTTCCTTTTTAGCGGCCCTGCCGTTCGCATCGAGCCAGACCTTGTACACGTTTCCGGCCAGCGTGCCGGCGATCAAAACTTTCTGTCCCTTTTCCATCATGAGGGTCTGGCCGTGGGAACCGCCTGACTTTTTTGCTTGTTCAAAGCTGATGCCCGCAACCTTGCCTTCCATCTCGGAGCCGGCTTCGGTGAGGACGATCCTGTCATTTTCAACGTCTGTCGGCGACTTCATGGTCCTCAGATCAAGGATCGCCAGGTGCCCGCCGTGGCCGGCAATGTACGCTGTTCCGTTGAAAGTCACGGGTTTTGCCTCTTTCACCACTTTCGCCTCGACAACCTGGATATCCGCGGCTTCCGCCACGGTACGACTAGCGATGGCCACAAACAGAGCAAAAAAAGCAAGAACAACCAGACCGGTTACAACATTTTTCTTGAAACTCATAGTTCCTCCCCTTATGAATAAAATTGAGCGCGATGCGCGCTCCCTGAGTCCGAAGTTTCCACTGGCAGGTGACTGCTGAAAATGTCTCTTGACTTAAGTGCTGTCCACCTCCTTCTCCGCCTGACGCGGGGAACAATGAACATCCATGGCTGTATTATTAAAAAAGCCTTACACTCAAGAATAGTTGTGTAAATATAGTATAGGGACAAGAGGGTGTCAACGTAAAATTATAACTTTACACTTTCAATGCAATACCTTAGTTCCCAATAATACTGTCTTTTTTGCAACAAAGTGCATTAGGTGCATTGATACAAAAAAGGGCTGTGACCGTCAGGTGCAGCCTAATTGAAAAACAGGTTGACCGCAAAGACGATCGGGGAAATTGCATCAGGAAAAGGGTGTAAAGCTGTTCTCTGTGAGAAGACTTTGAGGAAAGGAAAATGCATCTCCGCCAGTGGGCAGGCGGAGATGGCGTATCGACAGTTTAGCTGACTTTTTTGACCTTGCCCGACCGGATGCACCGCGTGCAGGCATGTATGCGCACATGTGCTCCGTGCGCACTGACCGCCTTTACTGATTGTAAATTCGGTTTGGACATTTTTTTAGACTTATTGTTCGAATGGCTCACTTTGTTGCCGCTCAGTTTGCCCTTCCCGCATATTTGACACGTGCCCGCCACTGTAAAAACCTCCGTGATTGTAAGATGGTATAAAGTCAAGCACGCGGAGAATACCATAGATAGTGCCCTCCATGCAAGGGAAAAGTGCTGGAACGCATATTTACTTGACTTCATGGCGCTTCTAATGTAATGTAAGTGCATACTTACAATTCATTTACCCTGGAAGCTGTCAGATGACACGTAAAACGACTACAAAACAGCAACTGTTGGAAGCTACGCTCAAATTGATTTCCGAGAAGGGCTATCTGGGAGCAACGACCCGGGAGATCTCGCGTGAGGCGGGCGTGACAGAGCTCACTCTGTTCCGACACTTCGGCACCAAAGAACGGTTATTTGAAGAACTGCTGAAGAGTTATACCTTTCTGCCGAAGCTCAAGGAGATCCTCCCCGAACTGGACCAGCTTGCCTACGAAGATGCACTCACGCTTGTTGCGACGAATTTTCTTCTGACGATGAAAGAGCGGAAAGCGATGATGAAAATTTTGCTGACGGAAGTTCATCTGTATCCTGAAAAGATACGGAATACCTACGCCTCTTTCGTTAATGAGAGCAGGGCAATTCTCGCAAGCTATTTTGTATCACGGCAAAAAAAGGGATTGCTGAAGAATGTTTCTCCTGAAATCGCGGTCCGGGCCTTCATGGGAATGCTCTTCAACTATTTCCGGACGGAAGAAATTATGAAAGAGAACGGTATGACCAAAAAACGGATGGAACAGCATATTCAGGAATTCGTGTATATTTTCGTGCAT
>DAIDTZ010000431.1 GCA_027456925.1 Nitrospirota bacterium | reverse complement strand
CACAGGCTTGTCTCGCAAGGAATTAAGAGATGCAGTAAATACTAATACGTTTGCAGCGAATATAAAGATGGCAATCTGTCTCGGAATTATAAACAAAAAACTATACAATGACTTGCAAAGCTTTAAAAGAGAAAGAAATAGCATGGTTCACGATTTTGTGAGCTTGCGCAGGAGGACTAATAAACATCTAGCAAGCGTGATCAATAAGGGAAGGAAGATTTATATCGAAATCCTAGAGATTAGACGAGTCGTTCTGCCGAAAGCTTTATTTGGAAGCTGAGGACGGAAGAGGGTCAGGTCTCTCCTCCTGCCATTCCATTAAGAAGCTCCTATAGGAGGCGATGGGGTCAGGTCTTTAATGTTAGACTTTGCACATTGCCGCCTGATTTCGTTGCAATCATCTAAAAACCCCTTGCAATCCGATCTCTCGTAGTCTATATTGACAGTATATACTATACGGAGGTGCGTAATGAAGACCGCAAAATTGTTTCAAAACGGGCAAAGCCAGGCTGTCCGCCTGCCCAAGGAGTTCAGGTTCGAGGACGACCACGTGTTCGTCAAAAAATCAGGGAATGTTGTGGTGCTGATCCCGACAAAGAACTCATGGGACACCCTGATCCACAGCCTGGCTAAATTCTCGGGCGACTTCATGGCGGATCGGAAGCAGCCGAAAGTGCAAAAAAGGGAGAACTTTTGATGAAATATATGCTGGATACGAATATCTGCATTTACCTCATCAAGCAAAATCCTGCTAAAGTAATCAAACATTTTAAATCTCATGCAATCGGCGACATCGGCATTTCTTCCATCACGCTTGCGGAACTTCGCTACGGCGTGTCCAAGAGCCAGCACGTCGAGAAAAACCAGCAAGCCCTCGATGAGTTCATTCTTCCCCTTGAAATCGCAGACTTCGATGAAAAGGCTGCTCAGGAATACGGAGCGATCCGGGCAGAGCTTGAACGGGCAGGTAAGCCCGTTGGATCCATGGACATGCTGATTGGAGCGCACGCTCACGCGCTCGGTGCGACCCTCGTTACGAATAACACCAAAGAGTTTAAGCAAATAAAGAATCTGAAAATAGTGGACTGGAGTGTTTGACCATAACAAGAGTAAATTGGAGCACGCTTTGGCCGTGGTGTACGTTGAGCTGGCGCTCATCCATCCGTTTCGCGAGGGGAATGGCAGGCTTGCCCGCATCCTTTCAATCCTTATGGGCTTGCAAGCAGGATTGCCGTTGATCAATTTCGGTAACATCAAGGGAAAAAAGAAGAAGGAATATTTCTCAGCAATACAGTCGGGGATGGACCGGAATTATGCGCCCATGGAGAAGATATTCAGCGACGTGATCGGTAGGACCCTGAGGATTCGTGGCAGGTAACTGCGGATTTGTCTTTTTTGAGCTTCCTGGGTGATTTACCCGGTGTATCCGTTATTGCCCAACTCGCCTTCGGATCACTGCTGATATGTAAATGCACTCCTTCAATTGCAGAAGAAGTGACAACGGAGGCCGTGAGCGAAGCATTCCGTTCAGCCGCATTCTTCAGATAGGGGTTGGTCTTGATGAGGGTATTTTTCGGCATAGGTAATTGACGGCCCATAAAAACCTACCGTCTATAACATTATAATAGATATCCATATTAAGTCAATCGGTTATTAGAAAGCATAAGAAGGGATTATTGAATGACTCCTGCGGCAATCGTATCAAAACTCTGGAACTACTGTAACGTCCTCCGGGACGATGGGATGAGCTACGGCGATTACGTGGAGCAGCTCACGTACCTGCTGTTCCTGAAGATGGCCGACGAGCGCACAAAACCGCCGTACAATCAGCCGAGTGCAGTGCCCGCGAAGTACAACTGGCCCACGCTCTTAAAGAAGGATGGCGCCGATCTATTCGACCATTACCGCCACATGCTCGAAAGCCTGGGCAATGAAAAAGGTCTGCTCGGCCTGATCTTCAACAAATCTCAGAACAAGTTTCAGGACCCGTCGAAATTACGACGTCTTGTTGTCGACCTGATCGATAAGGAAAACTGGTCTGTGATGAGCGCTGATGTGAAAGTGGACGCATACGAAGGCCTCCTGGAAAAGAACGCACAGGATACCAAGTCCGGCGCTGGCCAGTACTTTACTCCCCGTCCCTTGATCCAGGCCATGGTTGACGTGATCCAGCCGAAGCCGAAAGAGACCCTCTGCGATCCTGCCTGCGGGACCGGCGGATTTCTCCTGGCTGCGCACGATTACGTGGTTAAGCACAATCTGAACATGAGCGCAGACGAGAAGCGCAAGCTCAAAGGCTCGACCTTCAAGGGCTGGGAGCTGGTCCAGAGCACGGCCCGGCTCTGCGCCATGAACCTGATGCTCCACAGCATCGGAACCGACAAAGACCTTCCGATCATCGTTTCTGACTCGCTGGCCGCCGACCCCGGAGACCGGTTCGATATCGTGCTGACCAATCCTCCCTTTGGCAAGAAGAGCAGCACCACCATCGTTGCCGAGAACGGCAAGGTATCACGGGAGACCGATATCATCGAGCGCGAGGACTTCTGGGCCACGACGTCGAACAAACAGCTCAACTTCATCCAGCATGTAAAGACCCTTTTAAAACAGAATGGCCGCGCGGCAGTTGTTGTGCCGGATAACGTCATGTTCGAAGGCGGGGCAGGGGAGACGGTTAGGCGAAAGCTCCTAGCCGAGTGCGACGTGCATACGCTTCTGCGCCTGCCCACGGGCCTGTTCTACGCGCAAGGGGTCAAGGCGAACGTGCTGTTCTTCGACAAGAAACCGGCAAGCGAAACGCCCTGGACCAAGAAGCTCTGGATCTATGACCTTCGCACCAACATGCACTTCACGCTCAAAACGAACTCCCTCCAGCGCACTGACCTCGATGAGTTTGTGAAGTGCTACAATCCCGAGAATCGGCATAACCGGAAAGCAACATGGAAGGATGCCCCCTCACCCCAGCCCTCTCCCGCAAGGGGCGAGGGAGTAAAAAAGAAGGACTGCCCCTCACCTCGGTCCTCTCCCCGGAAGGGAGAGGAAGTGAGGAGCGAAGGGCGCTGGCGGTCCTACAATTACGATGAACTCGTAAGCCGCGACAAGGCAAGCCTCGATATCTTCTGGCTCAAGGACGAATCCCTTGAAGCCTCCGACAACCTCCCGGATCCCGACGTCATCGCCCAGGAGATCGTGGAAGACCTGGAAGCGGCGCTGGAGCAGTTCCGGGAGATCGTGGGGGATTTATCGGGCGGCAAGTCATCAAACATCTGATGAAAATACTTATGCAAAACGGGCGACGTGTACAATCCCTTCATCTGAAGGTAAATCCAAAGGAGGATCTATCATGTCACAGAGCCATGGTGTAAAGAACTTGAAACTTGCTTTGCTGGCTGTCATTGCAGTGAATGTGTTCTACGGCATCTCGTTTCTGTTACTCCCGGGTCTGCTGGTGTCCATGTCCGGAAGCTCTGAACCGCTGAATCTCGGCTGGATACGCTGGTCCGGGGGGCCACTGCTTGCCATAGGGATCGGCGCCGTACAGGCCTATCGGAAATCCTCGGGTCAAGATGTTTTCATCTCCGTCGCAACGATCTCGGCGCTGCTTACCGGGCTCGGGTTGTTGTATTCTAAAATATTCGACCGTTCCACAACGTATACCTGGTTCCACATGACGCCCTGTGTTCTCAGCCTGCTGCTCTTTGTTCTTTTGCTCTGGGCCAGGCAGGGCGCAAAAGACGTTCTCAAATAAAGCGCTCGGGTGAATGGATCTGTAAGATGCCCGGCGGGAGGCGCGGACGGCACGAGAGCCAGGTCTTTTTTCTTGCTCGTTCATTAACAAGCTCCTATAGACAGTCCTGTACATGGGTGCTATAATAAGACCTGTAAACAGTCCTATTAAGGAGGTCTATTATGAGTACGAAGTTTTCCGAAGACATTGTCCCGCTCAGCGATCTGAAGATGAATCCCGGCAAAGTGGTTTCCCACGTACAAGAGACGCACCGGCCTATTTTGCTCACGAGCAGGGGCCGCGGGGTTGCCGTGGTCCGATCGCTCAAGGATTATGAGGAAGAGACTGAAGAGCGCGCCTTTATGCAGGGAATTGTGAAGGGAATGATGGACCTGGAAGAAGGACGCGAGATCTCGCTCTCCGAGGCGAAAAAACGCCTCGGCCTGAAATAGTACGGAGAAGATCGATATATACTTAACCGCGGAGACGCAGGAGATAATTAATAGACCGAGAAGATCATCGGCTGTGCTATTGAAGATCATAAGGCATTGTGCATCAATTTCAAGAACTCTCAGCGCCTCCGCGTCTCGGCGGTGAATAGTGGAAGTCAAGAGAGCCTCTATAACGTTTGCCGCGTCAGCAATTAAAGACCTTGAGGACGTGCAGGCCTTTTACCTGGGCGACGGTGCGCCTGATGTGGGAAAGCGGCTTACTGCTGAGATCGTTTCCAAGATCGAGCGGCTGGGCGCACACCCGCTCTCTGGTCGTGTCGTACCTGAGTTCAATGTCGAACATCTGCGAGAGATCATTTCCCCGCCTTTTCGCATCGTTTATCGGCACGATAAGAATAAAGTTCGTATTGTTCGGATCTGGCGAAGTGAAAGACTTCTGAAACTGCCATGACTCCTGCTGCTGTATTGGGGCGCCGATTGAAGGCCATACTAAACATCCCGAGAAATAAACCACAGAGCCGACGCGAGGTGAATCATGGCAGGCGTAGAATCCTTTGACAGGAACGTAAACCAGTACGAGCAGTGGTTCATCGATCATCCGTTTGCCTACCTGTCCGAAGTGCGCGCGGTCCGGGAACTCCTGCCGAAAGGCAGCGGGATCGAGATCGGCGTCGGGACGGGAAGGTTTGCCGCTCCCCTCGGGATCACGAGAGGCATCGAGCCGTCGCGGGCAATGGCCGGGCTTGCGCAGCGCAAGGGGATCGAGGTCCTTTCCGGAGTGGCCGAGAAGCTGCCCTTTGCCGACAACGAGTTCGACTTCGCCCTCATGGTAACCACGGTCTGCTTCCTTGACGACATGGACCTGGCCTTCCGCGAGGCCCGGCGCGTGCTCAAGCCAGGCGGATCGCTCGTGATCGGGTTCGTCGACCGCGAGAGCCCGTTGGGCAGGGAATATGAGAAGCGGAAGGACAAGAGCGCCTTCTACAAGGACGCGACCTTTTATGCCGCGGCCGGGATCGTGGACCATCTTACAAAGGCCGGTTTCGGCAACTTCTCCTTTTGCCAGACGCTCTTTACGCCGCTCGATGAAATGAAAGAGGTAGATCCGGTAAGAGAGGGCCATGGCCAGGGGTCCTTCGTGGTGGTGAAGGGAATCAAAGAAATGCGGAACTGATCAGTTATTAATAGTCTCAAAATAATATGGACTTCTGAAAGCCGCCCATCCCCCTCTCAATCTCCTCCTTAAGGGGGAGAAGTATAATTTATGTGCGGTCTATTTTGAGACCCTTAACAAGAACACAGCATTGCAGTGAGGGTGCAGTTCGGTGCAGTTCAGCCCAATGTCTCCCTGGATCGATGCATGACCAACTGTCTCTGTAACCTTTTTCGTTGGCAATCGTCTTATGGGTATACGGTGCATGGCGCAGCGAAAGAGTACTCGCCTCGGCCGAGGAGCTGCGAAGTGCAAGGCTGTTGATCGAAAAGGCAGGAACCACGGAAAGCACACCAACGAAAAGGAGGAATCACCATGTTTACGAAACAGATGGCTGTTCTGACAGCCGCAAGCTTCCTGTTTTTCGGCATTACAGGGCTTGCAGCGGCGAAAGAAAAGGCTGCCGGGTACGGGTATGCGATTATGGCCCAGGACCAGACGCGGGACCAGTTGCGTGACGGCACCGGCGATGGTGTCCCGGATCGGACCAGAGGCCGTGACCGGCTGAAAGACGGGACCGGCACACCAGCTGCGGATCAGACCCTGGACAAGACCCAGGCCCGTGACCGGTTGAAAGACGGGACCGGGGACGGCGCTCCGGATCAGCTCCGGGATCAAGACCGGATCCATGATCGTATGGGTACGGGGGCCGGCAGCAGGGGCGGCAACGGAATGGGCGGCGGCATGAGAGGTTCAGGGCGGTAGCATTCGACTTCGCTGGAGCATCGATCCTGATGCTCCAGTATCTTTTTTTATCGCCAGCCTCGACATCTTCCGGCCCAGGGACGACTCCGTCGAAGCCTCCGACAACCTTCCCGATCCCGGAGCGGCAAGCAGGCAATATCGGTTGTCATGAGAAAACAGCTAACGCGGTATGCCTTTATCCGCTGTGTCTTCACGCCCACCTTTTGAAATCCGCCATATTACATTTCTAAAGTCCTTGCCCGAGCACTAACGGCATCAGGAAAATCGTAAAGAAAAATAGAGTTTCCCTGATTGCGTCTTTATCAGGGGAATGATACTATTTTCACCTGTTTTTTATAAAAGCTTTAGAGAAATTTGTTCAAATTGAAAAAATGCACAACTCAAGCTGACCACCCCAACATGAAATATTTGTCCATACTGAGTAACGCAAAATTGCAATTGACGACGGAAATGATGTGAGCTATAGTTGTACC
>DAIDTZ010000430.1 GCA_027456925.1 Nitrospirota bacterium | reverse complement strand
TCATATACCAGAATTGTATATTTCATTAATAATCAATATGATATACAATTATCATGTTCATTGCCACTTTGGCATGCTTTAATAATCAACTACTTACCAAATGAACCTTGTTCACGTAACCTACTGATAAACTTCACTTTTCCCTTGACAATGCCGTTTTTCTGCTCTATTAATATCGAACGACAATTCATTCGTAACTGTAGACTGTACTTCAGATGCGGAGATTTGTCAATATCTAAGTTCAGGAGGTTGCAATATGGCGGTGAAAAAAGAAAAAGCTTTGAACAAGAGTGCAGGGCAAAAAGCGGTCGTACAGGGGAAAGCCGAAAATCCGGCGAATGCACCATCCCCCAAGCCAAGATACCCAGAGCTGTTCCAGCCGATCAAGATTGGGGCCTGCGAGATCAAGAACCGGATCGTAATGGCACCGATGAATACGGTGTTTTCAATGGACAATATGGGCTACATCAACGAACAGATCCTGGCCTATTACGCGGCACGCGCGAAAGGAGGGACCGGCCTCATCATAACCGAGTGCGTTCTCGGCACCAAGATGGCCTCGGATTTCCCGTATACATCGAATCTCCATCTCTTTGACGTGACTCACGTACCGGGCCTTGAGGAATTGACCGAGACGGTTCATGCCTTCGGCTCCAAGATCTTCATCCAGCTATCCATCGGATTCGGACGGCAGGGACATAACAAGCAGCATAAATCTCCCCCTGCTCCTTCGCCCATTCCCTATATGACGGATCCCGAGCTCCTGCCCAAGAAGATGCGGGAATTCATTTTCGCCCATCCTCAAACGCTCGATCCCCGGATTCCAACGATGGCTCATTCGGACATGCCAAGAGAGATGACAGTAGAAGAGATCAAAAGCGAGATCAAGGAATTTGCCCACTCCAGCATCCTGGCTCTTGTGGCAGGCTTCGATGGCATCGAGCTGCATGCGCCACACGGATATCTCGAGCATCAATTCCTTTCTCCCCGCTCAAACAAGCGTACCGATGAGTACGGGGGATCGCTTGAAAACCGCATGAGGATCGTGGTCGATCTTTACGAAGCTGTGCGTGCCGAGATCGGCACCGCTGCGCCTGTGGGCATCCGCCTATCCGGCGATGAGCACATGCCTGACGGGATCCGTCACGACGAGCTCAAAAAGGTGGCGGAGAAGATGGGCGAGCTCGGCATAGACTATGTCCACCTCTCGGATGGCTCTTACGAGGCGTTAAAATATTTCTTCCCGGACGAAGAAAACCTGCATCTGGTGAAGGAGGCCGAAGGATTCAAGTCGGTCCTGCCAAAACATGTGCCGGTGATCAGCGTATCGCTCCATGATCCGAAGAATTCCTCCCAGGCGATCAGGGAGGGACGTATCGACATGGTGAGCCTCGGCCGCCAGATGCTGGCCGACCCGAACTATGCCAACAAGGTCATGAACGGCGAGAAATATCACAAATGCACGCGCTGTAACGAATGTCTGATGCGCACAGCTGCCGGTCTGCCGGTGCGGTGCAAGATCAACCGCAACCTGGGCCGCGAAAAGTACATGTCTGAATACTGGCGGCCGACCCGCAGGCCGGGCACGAGCATTCTTCCCGAGGTTCCCCTGCTGCCGTAGCTCGGATGAAGGCACGGAAGAGCTTTTATCTATTGGTATAAGGAAAATATAAAAGGAAAATATGATGCAGAGAAAAACAATAAAAAAAGGAGGATTCTGATGAGCAAAGGAAGAATCGCAATCATCGGCATCGGAGAGGTGCCGACAGCGAACCGTCCGGAGCGCACGCAATGGGACATTATTTATGATACCTGCATGGAAGCGGTCAGGGATTCCGGTCTCCAGAAGAATGATATTGAGGGAGTTATTAGTGTGACTCCCCAAGCCCAGCCGAAGATAGCTGCAGAACTTTCCTTCGGCAAACTGCCCGAAGAGCTTGGGTTCAAAGGATGCAAAGATACAGTCAGTGTAAATGCCGGCGGGGCCTCCACCTCGAACGCCATACGGCTGGCCGAGCAGTGGATAACGAGCGGTGTGGCCAGGACTGTTCTGGTTCATCATGTTACCGTGCATTCCACAATCCCGATTCCAGACCTGATCAATTTCTTTGCCAAGGCAGGCGTGGACCTGCAGTGGGAATATCCCTACGGCACTACGTACAACATTATCATGGGTTTGATAGCCAATCGCTATATGTATGAGTCGGGATGCACACCCGAAGAGATGGCTTCCGTGGTTACGGCCTTGCGGAGCTGGGCTTCCAGGGACCCGAACTCGTTCTTCTACGGCAAAGCTGTTCCTTCGGTGGAGAAGGTACTGGCTTCCGGCCTTCTCAACACTCCTCTGCATAAGCGAGAAAGCAATGTCTTAGGCGACGGCGGCTGTGCCATGGTCATTGTCTCAGCCGAAGATGCGAAGAAGATGAAGCGTCCGGCAGCCTATAAGCTTGGCGATTCCGTTCGTTACTTCAGCTGAACCTGCGTAATGCGTGATTTCAAGAAAGTGGAAGAAGGATTCAAGGTCACGGCCAGTGAGGCCATGGCCCAGGCCGGCATAACAAAGAAAGACGTCAGCCTCTGGAACTGCTACCTGGCTTACCCCCTGGCCCATCCGGTGGTGGCTGAATGTCTTGGGGTGGCCCCTCCGGGGCAGGGCGGTAAATACTTCCTGGAAGGCCGCATGTCTTTCGGCGGAGACATTCCCTGGTCCACGATCGGTGATGCACCGGGACGGGGTCACACAGGATCCGGCGTGAGCGCAGCATGCTATGTTGAGACCGCCCGTCAGCTTATGGGCAAGGCAGGAGAGCGTCAGGTTAAGAACTGTAGATATGTCTACCAGAATGCCGGCGGTGGATCCGGTTTCAATAATATTGCCACCATCTGGGGAAAGGAGATTTAACAATGGACCTTGAAATAAAAAAACCCGTTCCTGAAACGCAGCCATGGTCTGAGAAATTTTGGGAAGGGACCAAGCAGGGCAAACTTCTTATTCAGGTTTGCAAAGATTGTAACTCAAAAATATTTTATCCGCGTAGATTCTGTCCCGAGTGCTGGTCCGGCAATCTGGACTGGATAGAAGCAAGCGGCAAGGCCACGGTTTTAACATTCTCAACGGCCTACGACATGGTGGAGCCAAAGTTTGCGGATGAACTGCCTTATACGATAGCCTATGTCGATCTGAAGGAGGGCATCCGCATGATGACCCGGATCGTGGAGTGCAAACCGGAGGACATAAAGTTCGACATGGAAGTTGAGGTAGTATTCCACGAGCGTGAAGGTTTCTTCCTGCCGTATTTCCGGCCGGTCAAGAGGTAAGGAGGTCTGTCATGAACGCATATACGACCATCATTTATGAGATCGAAGGACCGGTCTGTACCATAAAACTCAACCGGCCGGACAAGTACAACGCCATCAACCGCGAGATGGCGGCCGAGCTTCTGGACGCCTTCCGAAAGGTTCGGGATGAGGCGGATGTTGCAGTCGTCATCCTTACGGGTGCGGGAAAGGCTTTTTGTACAGGCGGCGACCTCAGCGTCTTTCCCTCCCTTGCAGAGCATCAGGCCAGCCTCAACTGGCTTGCGCATGACGGTTACGGAATCGGTAAGGCCATCGAGCTTTGCGAAAAAGTAGTCATCGCCAAAGTGACAGGCCATTGTCTGGCCGGCGGCCTTTAACTCGCGCTGATGTGCGATCTCATCTATGCCAGAGAATCGGCGAAGTTCTGCACCACTGAAATCAACATGGGTATCCTGCCCGGATGGGGCGGCACTGTGCGCATTGCCCGTGCCATGCCGCTCTACCGTGCACGTGAGATAATTTACAGCGGGCGCAAAGATTTCCTGGCAAAGGAAATG
>DAIDTZ010000429.1 GCA_027456925.1 Nitrospirota bacterium | reverse complement strand
CTTCATTTCCTTGTAATCCGTCTGGCTCTCCTCGAACGAGAGGTCGTCGATAAAGATGATGAAGCAATGGTTTTTGGCCGCGGCGACGACCTCATAGGTCTCCTGGATGGTCAGGATGTCGTGTTTGTACACCTGGATGATCCTGAGGTTCGTGTCCGCAAAGGTCAAGAGCAAGGACTTGACAAGGGACGACTTTCCCGTGCCCCGCTCGCCCCAGAGCAGCACGTTGTTGGCCCTCCTGCCGTCGACAAAATTCCTGGTGTTGCGGACGACTTCGTTCTTGATGGACTCGATGCCGATCAGGTCGTCATGATCGATATGTGCGGGCCGCTTGATCGGTTTCAGGGTCTTGCGCGTCCCGTCCCAGAGAAAGGCCTGGTGGTCCGCGAACAAAGACGCTTCAGGCGCGGTGTCCACGTAGCGGTCCAGGAGCTTGTCCAGCTTGCTCAGGAGTTGTCCGATCTTCGGTTTTTCCATAGTTTGCAGAGACAATCGTGTAACCACAGGCGGCGAACGAGGCGCATGGACCTCTCAGTAAAGATCTTCCTGCCTGTGGCGTGTGTATCGAAAAAAGGGGATGACTTTCATCATCCCCTTCATCGTTTCCCGTCTTGCCTTCCTTACTTCTTCGCCCTCACCGGCTCATAGGTGCAGAACGGCTCGGCGGCAAGATAATCGCCGGAGATGGCAAAGGCCCGGGCCCGGCAGCCGCCGCAGACCCTGCGGTATTCGCAGATGCCGCATTTGCCGTGGTAGTGGTCGAGGTCGCGCATTTCCAAAAACAGCTTCGAGGTGTTCCAGATTTTGGAGAAAAGCTCTTTCTTGATGTCTCCCGCCTCTTCTTCGAGGAACCCGCAGATCTGCACCTTGCCCACATGGGACACGAAGGCGAAGCTCTGGCCGCCCATGCAGCCTTTGGTCATGGCGTCGAGGCCATGCGTCTCCGGCGTGACGGCAACACCCTTCTCCTTCTCGCCCTGGCGGAAGATGCGGTAGTAGTGGGGCGCGCAGGTGGGCTTGAACTGGATCGGCGACTTGTCGCGCATCTCGTAGAACCACTTGAGCGTGCTCTCGTATTCCGCAGGCGGGATCTCCTGGTCCGCCAGGTCCTTGCCGCGGCCCGTGGGCACGAGCAGGAACGGGTGGTAGGCCACGGCGCCGAGCCCGATGACCATTTCCAAAAGCTTCGGCAGGTCCTTCACGTTGTGCTTCGTAATGGTCGTGTTCACCTGGAACTCCATGCCGACTTTCTTGAAGTTCTCGATGGCCTTCATCACTCCCTCGAAAGCGCCTTCCACGCGGCGGAACGCATTGTGGCTCTCGGCGGTGAGGCCGTCGATCGAGAGCGATACGCGCATGACGCCCGCGTCCTTGATCTTCCGCGCAAGCTCTTCGGTCACCAGCAGGCCGCAGGGCGCCATCACCATGCGGAGCCCGAGTTTGGTGCCGTACTTGGCGATGTCGTAGATATCGGGCCGCATCATGGGCTCGCCGCCGGTCAGGATGATGATCGGATCGCTGAAGGACTTGACGTCGTCCAGGAACCGGTAGCACTCCTCCGTGTTCAGTTCGCCGGCATAGGGACCGTGTTTTGCCGCGGCCCGGCAATGGACGCAGTTCAGGACGCAGCTCCTGGTCACTTCCCAGGCGATCAGCCGGGGGAGGTATTTCTTTTCGCCACCCGCACCAGAAGGATGGCCGTGCTCCTGGGGCGCTTTGGTTGCATGAGGATGGGACATGAGAACTCCTTTGCAGGGGGAAATAAAGTTTAGCGCTTGAAATCTCATGGCTCATGTTGACTGAGAAGCCTCACAAACCTGAGACTCGAAACTTGATTATATTAACCAATCAGGCGGGAATAGTAAAGGCCAAATTCGGATATGCGCTGCCCCTGGAACATCCTGACAAGGCCGACCGACAAGGACCTCTCTCACCTTTTTCGCCGAATTCCGGATCAGGTACTTCGCAGACCGCTGCCGGTGCGCGGACTGGAGCTGATACGGTTCCGGCCCTCCTGTTTCGCGCTGTACAATGCCGAATCCGCTCTGCGCACCAACTCCTCGAAATTCTCTTTGATCTCCGGCAGCCACGCGCTCACGCCGATGCTTACGGTCACTTTCAGGCGGTTCCCGCCCGAGACAAACTCAGCGGACTCCACCTTTTTACGCAGCCGCTCCGCCAGCAGCTCCGCGCCTGCCTGGTCCATGGCCATCGCAAGCAGGCAGAACTCTTCTCCTCCGTACCGCGCGAACAGATCGGTATCCCGGAGACCGTTTTTGATCAGCCCCGCGACGCCTGCAAGCACGGAGTCTCCGGCCTGGTGTCCGTAAGTATCGTTCACCTTCTTGAAATAGTCGATATCGAGCATCAGCAGGGAAACATGGGTCCCGTAGCGGTGGGAGCGCTTCACCTCCTGCTTGATCCTGTCCATGAAGTACTGGCGGTTGAAGACCTGCGTAAGGCTGTCGGTGATCGTTATTTCCTCCAGTTCCTTGTTGAGGGCGGACAGGCGTTCGTTGGCGCGGACAAGCTCGGAGGTCCTCTCCTTCACCTTGCTTTCGAGGGACAGGTTCAGCTCGTTCAGCTTCTTGTACAAATCGGCGTTGTCGATCGCCACCGACGCCTGCGCGGCAAGCGCGGTCAGGAGCGCTTCATCGTCCTTCCCGAACATCCCGGCCTTCTTGTTCAATACCTGGATCGCGCCGATCACCTCTCCGACGATGTTCTGCAAGGGCACGCAGAGAATGCTCCGTGTCCGGTATCCGGTCTTCTTGTCGAATTCCGGATTGAACCGCGGATCGGCATAAGCGTCGGGGATGTTGATGATTTCGCCCGTTTTCCCCACGGTCCCGGCAATGCCCACGCCCACGGGAAACCGGATCTCGACAACGTCCACGCCCTGGGCGATCTTGGCCCACATCTCCCCGGTATCCCCGTCGATCAGAAAGAGCGAGCTGCGCTCGGCGTTCATGACCGCCGTGGTCTCCTCGATGATCATGTCGAGCAAACGGTCGAGATTGCGCTCCGCTGCCAGGCGCATGCCCACCTTGAGCAGGATGGAAAGGCGGTCTGGTTCGATGTTCTGGATGTTATAGCTCATGGTCCTGTGATCCCGTGGAATTGAAGTTATCGCCCCGTTGGCGTGAAAAGTTTTTTCAGCTCTCTAAGCTCCCGGATAACGTACTCCGGTCCCGCCTTCCTCAACTCGCTTTCGGAGCGGAACCCGTAGGTCACGGAGCAGGTGATGACGCCCGCGGCGCGGCCTGCGCGGACG
>DAIDTZ010000428.1 GCA_027456925.1 Nitrospirota bacterium | reverse complement strand
AACATGAAGTTCGAGACCGTCAAAGCCGCCATTGACGCAAATCCCGGCGCGCGCGCGCTTTTGATCACCAGCCCGAATTACTACGGGCTCTGCGCGGACATCGAAAAGATCATTCCCTACGCCCGCGAGAAGGGTCTCCTGGTCTTCGTGGACGAAGCACACGGCCCGCACCTTAAGTTCAACCCCAAGCTCCCCAAATGCGCTCTTGAAGCCGGAGCGGACATGTGCGTTCAATCAACGCACAAGATCGTGGGCGGCATGACCCAGGCATCCATGCTCCACGCAAAGGCCGGCAGGGTCAACATCGATGACGTCACCAACACCTTAAAGCTCCTCCAGACCACGAGCCCGTCCTATATCCTGATGGCGTCCCTGGACCTGGCCAGGATGCAAATGGCCACGGAAGGCAAAAAACTCCTGAACAGGACCATCAAGCTTGCGGAAGACGCTCGCGCCGAGATCAACAGGATCCCGGGCATCACCTGTTTCGGCAAGGACCGGGCAAAGCAGGCCGGCATGGCGGACATGGACGTGACCAAGATGACCATTACCGTGTCAGACCTTGGGCTCTCGGGGTACCACGTTTCCCAGGTGCTGAACCTCCGCTTCGGCATCCAGGTCGAGATGGCTGACCCCTTCCATGTGCTTGTGATCGTCTCGATCGGAGACCGCCAGGACGACCTGAACCGTCTTGTGGAAGCGCTCAAGGTAATCTCCGCGGAGACCGGGCTCCAGGGGGCTCTCTTGCCGCTCGACAAGGTCCATCCGCCCATGCTGCAGAACCGCTTTGCCATGACCCCGCGAAAGGCCTTTTATTCCGACAGCGAGCTCGTTGATGTTCATAACTCCGTGGGCAGGGTCTCGACGGAGATCGTGACCGTCTATCCCCCCGGCATCCCGCTCCTCGTGCCGGGAGAAGAGATTTCCCAGGAGGCCATCGACTACCTCAGGAACATGGCCGGCCTCGGCGCCATCATCGACGGGCTGAACGAAAACCACTCCCTCGTGCGCGTGGCGAAAGCGTAACGCCTTACCCTTTTCCGTAATTCCAGATAACCGTGGCCCGCATTCCAGCCTGCCCGCTCATTCCCTCATCCGTCATCCCGCGCCGGCCATCACTGCTCACAAGCGAACGAAATTCTCCTTCCGAAGAGAACCCGCTTCCTGATTTCATTGTCTTCATTGAATTTTGACAAAAATAATTTGGCCAAATAAAAAATGCAGTAACCCGCAATCAGCGAATTGCCCTCCCGGTGTATCCTCCCGCCAGTGAGTCAAATATCATGAACAGGAGGAACTACCCTTGGCTTCGGAAAAGACGATCATTGCTGAAAGCGCGCAGGAATATTTTGAAAAATCCGATTGGCATGCCGTTATCAGGGAGATGGAAAAACTGTTTGTCATCGACCGCGACCCGCACATCAGGGTCAGGATCGGCGATGTCCTTCGGAAGCTGAACGAAAAGGAAGCAGCGATGCGGGAATATGTCCGCGCCGCCGATCTGTTCGCGGCACAGGGATTTGTAGCCAAGGCGCTGGCGCAATACAAGCTTGCCTTGAGCCTGGATGCTGCGAACAACGATGTCTGGTCAAAGATGGTGATGCTTCGCAGAACAAGGACGTTCGCAAAGCTCCAACGCGGGCCCCGGGAATACAGCGTGCCGCAGCCCTTCGCAGGCGTCATTCCACATTCCGCATTTAATGGCAGCCCCTCCAAACTCCTTGCAAATAGCACAAAGTCCGGGTTATAGTGCCTTGAGAGATGAGAAATTGCGAAAACCTGTGAGCGCCTATGGACGGAACGAATCGTATTGATATCAGGCCGGGACTGCGGGTATCGATCGTACTGAAGCAGGACCAGAAGACCGGAAAGCGGACAGAAGGTATCGTGGCCGAAATCCTGACAAAGTCATCATACCATCCCCACGGGATCAAGGTCCGCCTGGAAAGCGGCGACATCGGCCGGGTAAAAACGATCGAGTGAATATCACCTTCGAAAGCAGGATGACATGGCGCTGAAATCGACGATATGTAAAGCGGAGCTCCAGGTCTCCGACATGGGCCGCAACTACTACAACGATCACAGCCTCACCATCGCCCGCCACCCGTCGGAAACCGACAAGCGCATGATGGTGCGTTTGCTTGCCTTTGCGCTCCATGCCCATGAAGCGCTGGCCTTCGGCAACGACATAGGAACGGATGACGAGCCGGCGCTCTGGCAAAAGGACCTGACCGGCGCCATTGAACTCTGGATCGACGTGGGCCAACCCGATGAAAAACGCATCCGAAAGGCCTGCGGCCGAGCCAAGCAGGTATACGTTTACAGTTACGGCGGCCACAGCGCCGATCTCTGGTTCGACCAGATCAGGAAGAGTTTCGAACTAACCGCGAACCTGGTCGTGATAAACCTGCCCGCAGCCGTTCCCCAGGCCCTGGAACAACTTGCCGGCCGCAGCATGGGGCTCCAATGCACGATCCAGGAAGGACAAATCTACGTTTCCAGCGCCACGGACACCGTGCACATTGATCTTTCCGCAGCAGCGTCCTTCCCCGTGAAATGAAGTTTTTCCTTGTGGAACATCTCTATACTTTTGTTTGATTGTCGTTAGAGTGGTTCGACAGGCTCACCGCGAACGGAATAAAGTCAATGAATGTAATGTATCTTCCGTTCACCCTGAACGCTCTGCTGAGCCTGCCGAAGCATTGTCGAAGGGTTTTTCAAGCCTGGATCTGGCTATTCGCCGATAATCTTGACAAGCACCCGTTTCTTTCGTCTCCCGTCGAACTCGCCATAAAAAATCTGCTCCCAAGGCCCAAAATCGAGTTTACCGCCGGTTATCGCGACAACAACCTCGCGGCCCATGATCGATCTCTTCAGGTGCGCATCGGCATTGTCTTCGCCACTATTGTGCTGATACCGGGACACAGGTTCGTGGGGCGCGAGTTTTTCGAGCCAAATTTCGAAGTCATTAAACAACCCCCGCTCATTGTCGTTAATGAATACCGATGCGGTGATATGCATGGCGTTCACAAGCACCATGCCCTCGGCAATGCCGCTCTCTCGAAGGCAGTCCTCCACCTGGGGCGTGATATTGACGAAGCCTCTTCTCGACGGGACGTTGAACCAAAGCTCTTTGCGGAAGGATTTCATAGTAGCACCTTGAACATGGACGGCATTTTTTCTATAGCCCGCTCTCGCTTAAGCCTGACAACGGGCTAAAAGGATCAAGTACCCATCAAGTACCGACCGTGTCAAGATCGCGGCCGATTTGGCGACAGCAAGTTTTGTTACACCGGGAGGAAGCGGGCCGATCTTCGGAAAGTCGAACAACCGTTCGGCATAAGATTTAGAACGACCCATGCGTGTCTCCTGACGCCTTTCGCTGTTCCCAAGTAACAGCAGATCACAGGACGAACTTTTCGACGGAGACTTCCTTTATTTTGCTGTAATCACCGTCAGCCGTGGCCACGGAGAACCCGAGGGCGATTGCCGTTGAAGCGATCATCAGGTCGTGAGCGCCTATGGTCACTCCCTTTTTTGCAAGATTGGCCCAGAGCTTCGCGTATACCCTCGCTGCGCTCAAGTCGAAAGGATAGAGCGGAAAGGTCTGGATGATCTTTTCGACGAATGCTCCCCTCGTGAGACGCCTTTTCTCCGAGTCCGCACGAAGAACGCCATGCAAAAGCTCGGACACCGTGACAACGCTGATACCGAAGGGCTCGCTTTCCCTGCCCGCGGCAAGTTTCTCCAGCCCATGAGCACCGCGCTCAAGGGCAATAAGAACGCTGGTGTCGAATATTATGCCCATTTATCTTTCTCCGGCATGGTGGGCTGATGCTTGCGGGCTTCTTTAAGATCTTTTTTGAATCGTTCCGCTTCGTCGCCGAGCGCAGGAAGCGATTTTACTAATCCAGCCAGGTCGCCAAGGGTCAATGCCTTCGCGTGGGTTTCCGCGGAACGGATCGTAGCAACCGGCTTGCCTCCCCGCATGATCGTGTAGTCATTCCCCGCGTATTTTATGGAATTCAGTATTTCGGAAAATTTCCGGACTGCCTCAGTGGCGGTTATGGTTTTCGTCATGGCTCCCCTCCTTGCTGCATAATATGATAATCATATTTTACATATTTTACAGCAGTACGTCA
This sequence comes from Nitrospirota bacterium, assembly GCA_027456925.1. GTDB lineage: Bacteria > Nitrospirota > UBA9217 > UBA9217 > UBA9217 > JAJYKN01. The sequence continues at coordinate 294 of DAIDTZ010000428.1, read as the reverse complement.
ACCGCTTTTTGCATTACCAGGTTTCTCGCAGCGGTTCCCGGAATAAGAGATCGAGTTTGGCGGGCCATAAGCGAAGAATGTCAAAGTAAAAGGAGGAAGTCAAACATTAAAGACCTGAGCCCAGGATGTTCAAAGTGCAGCAATATAGACCTGGCCCCAGAAGTTCTTTTGAAGTTCAGCTTACCAAGACACGCTCTACCTGCTTTTGTGGAACAACGGCCACATAGAGTATGATGCTGGGTCGGTCGGGGCGGCCATTCATCTTTTCTATGACAGCGTTTATCTCATTCTTAC
>DAIDTZ010000427.1 GCA_027456925.1 Nitrospirota bacterium | reverse complement strand
GTGTATATTTATTAAATTTATGAGAAAACTATTGAAAAGACTGCTGTTGATCGTGGCGCTGACGCCGTTTCTTCTGGCCGCCGCGGACAACGGGCAATCAGCCCGGAACGAACGCGCGTCACTCGAAGCGATGAGGTCCACGCTGCGGCAAAAGATCTCGTCGCTCAGGCGCGAGCAGGACTTCCTGCTTTTTCAGAAGACGATGTACGCGGTGGACTCAAAGTACCTCATTATCGACGTCAAGCACCGCACGGCACAGCTCAAGTACAAGAACAGGCTGCTGAAGGACATGCACTTTACCCCTTCAAAAAAGTTCCCGGGCCGCGGGCTCCGGCAGGGCATGCTCGTGCTGACAAAAAAAGTGGAAGGAAAGAAGGACCGCGATGCCCTGGTTTTCGGAAAATCGCTCGTTGTGCAGTGGAAACAGTCCATGGTCCCTCCGCAGGAGAAGGACCTTCCTTCCATCACGTTGTTGAAAAAAGAACTGTTGTCCGTCTACTATGCCGTGGAAGAGGGCGCTCCTGCATACCTCCTTCGCTGACCCGCCGGACCATTCCTTCCGGCACTTTCAGGTTGACTCAGACTGAATTCACGGTATAATCGTTTATGCGAGAACTCATGAGGGGGGAAGAATTTTACGACGGCACCGCCCTGCTGGGCGATCCGGTGCACGGTTATATTTCCTTTACTACCCCCCGCGGGGCGGGGGAAAAGACCGAGAAGGACCTCATCGACACGGCCTGGATGCAGCGCTTGAGGCAGATCTACCAGCTTCAGAGCGCGCGGTGGGTCTACCCCTCGGCGGAGCACAGCCGGTTCCAGCACGTGCTCGGCGCGATGCATCTGGCGGGAAGGTTCGCCCGCCATCTCTATCCCTCCCTCAAGGCGGCGGTCCGCGATTGCCCGTCAGCCAACTACGTGGAAGAGTTCCTCCGCATCGCGGCATTGCTCCATGACATCGGTCACGGCCCTTTCGGCCACTTCTTCGACGACAACTACCTGGCCCAGTACGATCTGACCCATGAAAAACTGGGACAGCATATCATCAGGACCGAACTTGCCGACATCATCAAGTCCATTCGCAGAAGCCCCACCGGCGAATTCGGGAAAGTGGAAAAACTGAACCCGGACCAGGTCGCCTACCTTATCGGCAAGGGACCGGGCTCGTCCTCCTCCTCAAAACAGCCGCGCTGGGTCGTTTTTCTCCAGCCGCTCCTTTCCGGCATTTACACGGTGGACAACCTTGACTACGTGATGCGCGACGCTTTCATGTGCGGCGTGGCCATCGGCGCCGTGGACATCGACCGGCTCATGTACTACACGTTCTTCACCGAGAAAGGGCTCACCCTCCACAAATCGGGGCTGACGGCGCTCAACATGTTCCTGAACGCCCGGCTGTACATGTATACGAACGTATATTATCACCGCACCACGCGCGCCATCGACGAACATTTGAAAGAGCTTTTCAAGGACACGATGGCGGTATTGTTCCCCTACAACCCCGTCGAGAATCTCGATGAATACCTGGACCTGACGGACTGGTCCCTGCTTGATGCCGTACGGAAGTGGGGGAGCAGCAAGAACACCGCTATTGCCAAACTCGGGAGGGAGTGGTCGGCCATCCTCGCCCGGGAAGTGAAATGGAAAATGGCCTACGACGTTACGCTCTCGATGCGGGAGATCGAAAAGGGAAAAACGATCATCGACGCCAGGGAATTGGTGAGCCGTATCAAAAGGAACCTTCCGTCCAAATTAAAAGAGCTGCCGTTCCGCGTGGATATGGCGAGCCAGGACCCGAGGCCGGTCAACCCGCTCATGATGGGCGAGCGCCAGATCTACGTATTCAATCCTTCAACCCGTAAAGTCGAAAAAGAGCCGCTCAAGGACTTCTTCGACTATATTCCGGCGCGAGTTGTCCAGTGCCGCGTCTTTACCCTCAATCACGACCACGACCGGGAGCTTGCCGAGATCGTGGACAAGGTCCTGGGGATCCAGGAAGACAGCATTAAAACAAACGTCTGAAGACCAGGTCTCGTGCATTCGTTTGCCCGGCAGCCTGGCTCCCCGTACTGCTGAACAAGGCGGCGGTGACGCGAGCCGGCTAAATTGGCTAGGAATTTTTTTTTATTTTATCTAACCCGGGCAAGCCGGAAAAGCTTTTGACAGGATTACAGGATAACATCGGGGAAGTGCAGATTTTGCTTGAAATAACTTCCTGTAAATACTGTGATCCTGCCACAGGTTTCAGATTTTTTCTATCCATTTTGAGCAGAATTTCATTCGTAACTGACTATTTTCTTTCCTGTATATTCATCTGTAGCCAAGACTGTGTCCGTCTAAAGCGGATGGAAGGTTCATAGCGGCTGCCATGATCAAAATAAAAGAAGAACATAAGGTCCTCGCCGCTACGGTCATCGTCGTTGTCGCGGCCTGGTGCCTCAATGCTGCCTACGATTCCAAGGTGTCTCACGAAGGTCCTTTTCTTCGGCTACTCCTGAATGTACCAACTCACGAGCCCATTCTCCGGATGTCCCTGACTTTGAGTTTCCTTGTCTTCGGCGTTGTGATCGCGCGCATCCTGGCTAAACATAACGAAACTGAGGGTGAACGCAAAAAACAAGCCGCGGCCATAGAGTCCTCCATGGACGGCATCGCCATTTACGATCGGGATGGTGAGTGCGTCTACGCCAATCAGGCCTACGCATCGATCAACGGCTACGCGGATCCCGGGGAGCTTGCGGGAAAAACCTACAAGAACGCCTATGATGAGACTACTCTGGAGAGAATAGATAGTGTATGCGGTTTCGCCCTGTTAAAGACGGGCCGATGGCGCGGGGAACTGATTGCAAAAAGGAAGAACGGCAGCACGTACTTCCAGGAAGCATCGGTAACCCTGCTGGAGGACGGCGGCAGGGTATGCGTGATCCGCGATATTACCTGGCGCAAGCGGAGCGAGGAACGTTTGCGCAGGTCCGAACGTTTTTTGAACACGATGTTTCACAGCATCCGCGACCCTTTCTGCATTATTGACGATGAGTTCAGGATCATCCGGGCCAATGAAGCCTACGGGAACCTGAAAGGAAAGCACGTCGATGACCTGATCGGCAGGAAATGCCATGAAGCGCTGGAAAACAGGGACAAGGTGTGCCAGGGGTGCATCGTGGACACGTCCTTCAATTCAGCGGACCCCTGCGCCAAGGAAAAAAACATCACCCATGGCGACGGCGCGACGGCCTGGGTCGAAATTTACACCTATCCCATCCTCGATGAGAACGGCAAGGTTACCCACGTCCTTGAATACACCCGCGACATCACTGATCGTAAAAAATCGGAGGAGGAAAAACTTCGCCTGATCGATACCCTGGAACGTTTGTCAAGAACGGACGGGTTGACCGGTCTTATGAACCGCAGGGCGTTGACCGAGAGCCTTATCCATGAGGTTGATCGTGCAACGCGGTATGGGTCCTCCTTGTCTCTCCTCCTCTGTGATATCGACAGTTTCAAGATAATCAACGATACGTACGGGCACGATGTCGGAGACCGGGCATTGCAGACGATCTCGGCAACCTTCAAGACGCTCCTGCGGAAGACCGATATGGCGGGACGCTACGGCGGCGACGAGTTCATGCTCATCCTGCCCGAGACTTCTTGCAAAGGCGCCGAAAGGCTCGCTGACAAGCTCCTTGCCATCATGCGCGACACGGACCTGCATCTTCCCGACGGGAAGCCGATTCGGCTGTCCATGAGCATTGGCATTGCTGAACCCCTCGCCGGCGAGACCGGCGTCGATGCTTTGATCAAGCGCGCCGACGACGCCATGTATGCATCGAAACAGAACGGGAAGAACGGCATCTCTTCGGCAAAGTAGCGATATCCCTTTTCAGCTATCCCTGATCCATCACTCTAAATAAGCGGCAGTTATCCACGGAAGACTTCCACTCTATCCGGATATTACCTCTTCTTCGCCGAGCTTCCACTGGGCATTACCTATTATATAGACGATTGAAATCTGAATCTGATATAATGAGATAATAT
>DAIDTZ010000426.1 GCA_027456925.1 Nitrospirota bacterium | reverse complement strand
CGGCACGACCGGCGTGCCGAAGGGAGTCATGCTCACGCACTACAATATCCTCAGCGATGCCTTGTTAACAACCAGAAAGACGGCGATCCTTAGCGGAGCGGAGGAGGTTCACCTCAGCTTTCTGCCATTGAGTCATGTGCTCGAGAGGACGGTCGGATATTACATGATGATCATGGGCGGCTCTTTGATCGTTTTTGCGGACAGCATCGAGAAGGTGGTCGACAATATGCTCGAGGTGAGACCCACGGTATCGGTGAGTGTCCCGCGGCTGTTTGAAAAGATTTATGCACGAGTCTTCGAGAGCGTCCTGAAGATGCCGGCCCTGAAGCAAAAGATATTCCACTGGGCTGTCGGTGTCGGCAAACAGTATGTTGCTGCACGCTACATCACGAAGCGCATCAGCCGTTTTCTCGCCTTCAAAAACAGGGTCGCCGACCGGCTCGTCTTCCGCAAACTGCGACAACGCTTCGGTGGAAACATGAAAGTGATCTGCTGCGGCGGGGCGCCGCTGGACAAGACGATCAACGAATTCTTCTGGATCATCGGCCTTCCCATTTTTGAAGGATACGGTCTGACCGAGACAAGCCCGGTCGTTTGTTTCAACAATCTGGATGAGGTGCGGTTCGGTTCCGTCGGGAGCGCCCTTGAAGAAACCGAAATCAAAGTAGACTCGGACGGAGAACTGCTGATCAATGGCCCGCAGGTGATGAAGGGATATTACAAGGACGAGAAGTCGACCGGCGAGGCGCTGCAGAACGGCTGGCTCAGGACCGGCGACATTGGCCGTATCGACAACGGCTTTGTATTCATCACTGACCGCAAAAAAGAACTGATCATCACGGCCGGGGGCAAGAATATCCCGCCGCAGCCGATCGAAAGCGTATTCAAGCTCGACCCATACATATCCCAGGTCTTTGTCTTCGGCGACCGTAAGCCGTACCTGATTGCCTTGCTGGTACCTAATCTGGACCGGCTAAAAGAGCATGCGCGCGAGAAAAGCATCGCCTATGATGCAGTGGACGATCTGGTCATGCGTGAGCAGGTCAGGAGTCTCTACGAGCAGCGCGTCGCTGAAATCAACAGCAAGCTGGCACGCTATGAAAGCATCAAGAAGTTCGTTCTCCTCTCCCGGGATTTCTCGATTGAGGGGGGGGAATTGACGCCGACGTTGAAGCTGAAACGGAAAGTCATTTACGAAAAGTACAAGGACAAGATCGAAGGAATGTACGCCGAGGCCGCCAGCTGATCGGATCAGCAAACGCGACCAGGGAGGAAAAGCATGAAGCAAATCAACAAAGCAGCAGTTCTGGGTGCAGGGGTGATGGGATCAACGATAGCCGCGCACCTTGCCAATGCCGGCATCCCGGCGCTCCTGCTCGATATCGTACCCAAGGAACTGAACGACGCTGAAAAAAAAGCGGGGCTCACGCTGAGCGACCCGGCCGTGCGGAACCGGATCGCAGCGGCCGGGCTGGAGGGGCTGAAGAAGATGAAACCCGCTCCGCTCTTTCTCCCGTCATATGCATCCGCGATCGAAGTGGGTAACTTCGAGGACGACATGAAAAAACTCCGGGATTGCGACTGGATCATCGAGGCGGTCGTCGAGAAGATCGAAATCAAGAAAAAGCTGTTCCTCGACACGGTCGTCCCGAACCTGAAGGACGGGGCGATCCTCTCGACCAATACGAGCGGACTGTCGGTGAACGAGATGGCGGACGCGCTGCCGGAGAACGTGCGGAAAAACTTCCTTGCCACCCATTTTTTCAACCCGCCCCGCTACATGCGCCTTCTCGAGATCGTCCCCTGCCGCTCTACCGATCCGGCGGCAGTCGATCTCATCGCCGCGGTCATTTCAAAGCGTTTGGGAAAGGGCATCGTTTTCGGAAAGGACACCCCCAACTTCGTCGCAAACCGCATCGGCGTCTACGCCCTGTGCAACAGCATCCGCAATATGCTCGCACTGGACATGACCGTGGAGGAGGTGGACGCGGTCGCGGGCCCTGCCACCGGCCGGCCGAAAACCGCGGCCTTCCGTACGGCCGACCTCGTCGGGATCGACACTCTTCAGCATGTTGCGGGCACCGCGGTGCTTGCCGGTGATGAAGAGCGGGACACCTTCCTTTTCCCGGATTTCATGAAGGAGATGGTGGCCAAGGGCCTCCTGGGGAACAAGACCCAACAGGGATTCTACAGGAAGACCGAGGGGGAGAACGGGTCTTCGTACTTCCATTACGACTACAAAACCGGAGCATACGTGCCTCCGCAACGGCCGAAATTCGCGTCGCTGGAAGCGGCCAAGTTGATCGACGACCCGGCAAAGCGGCTCCAGGCCGTGATCTCCGGAGAGGATAAAGCGGCGGAATTCGCCTGGAGG
>DAIDTZ010000425.1 GCA_027456925.1 Nitrospirota bacterium | reverse complement strand
CCGTCTCGCAAGCGACACGCCGTAGGTCATGTAATCGAACTGGCTCGTCACATGCATGTCCGTGCTGATCACGAGCTGCACGCCGAACTCCTTCGCCATCTTGATGTGCAGATCGTTCAGGTCGAGCCTCATCGGCTGGGCATTGATCTCCATGGCAACGCCCTGTCTCGCCGCCTCCCTGAGCACCGCCTCCATATCGACGGCATAGGCATCGCGCACTCCGATAAGCCTGCCCGTGGGATGGGCGAAGACGCTGACGCAGGTGTTCCGGAGGGCTGTAAGGATCCGCTTCGTCATCTGTTCCTTCGACTGCCCGAAGCCCGAGTGGATCGAGGCCACGACGAGGTCGAGCCCGCTAAGCGCTTCATCGGAGAGGTCCAGCCTGCCGTCAACGCGGATATCGATCTCCGTGCCTTTCAGGATCTTGAATCCCGTGTGCCGTTTGTTCGTCTCGTCGATCAGCCGGATCTCGTCTGCAAGCCTTTTTTCATCGAGCCCGTGCGCCACGCCGAGTCCTTTTGTATGGTCGGTGATCGCGATGTAACGGTAGCCCTTTTGCTTTGCCGCCGCTACGATCTCTTCGAGGTCGTGGCTTCCATCGGACCAGTTGGTGTGAACGTGGAGGTCGCCTTTGATGTCCTCGAGCGTTACGAGCTTCGGGAGCCGGCCCTTCAGGGCCGCATCGATCTCGCCAGTGTCTTCCCGCAGTTCGGGCGGGATAAACGGAAGGTCGAGCGCCTTGTACACGTCCTCTTCCTTTTTCCCGCCGAGCTGGATATCTCCCGGCTCCTTGAACACGCCGTATTCGTTGATCTTGAGCCCGGCCCGCATTGCCATCTCCCGGAGCTTGATGTTGTGCTGCCTGCTTCCCGTGAAATACGCAAGCGCCGCGCCGAAGGAACGTTCCTCCACGACCCGCAGGTCCACCTGGATTCCGTCATCGGTGACGATCGAGGATTTCGTCGGTCCCTGCATCAGCACGCGGCCCGCATGAGACAGGCCCACGAACGCGTCCATGACTTTTTCAGGCTCTTTCGACGTCGTAAGGATGTCGATGTCCTTCACCGTTTCCTTCCTTCGCCGTATGCTTCCTGCGATCTCGATCCTGTCCACGGGCGCGTTGTCCTTCATTCTTCTGACGATGTCCTCGGCAAGCGGCAGCACCCTGCCGAGCGGTTTGCGCTCTGAACCCCGCTTGATGAGCTCGATGCCCCGCAGGATGTTTTCTTCCGTCTTCTTCTGGATGCCGGGAAGGCCGGCCAGTTTCCCCATCCTGATCGCCGTTTCCAGATCGTCAACGCCCTTGACGTGAAGTTTGTCGTACAGCAGCTTTGTCTTCTTCGGCCCCAGTCCGGGTATCCGCAGGAGTTCCAGAACGCCTTCGGGAATCTCCTTTTTCAATGCTTCATGCCTGGAGACCTTTCCTGTTTCGAGAAACTCATGAATTTTAGCGGCAAGGTCCTTGCCGATCCCGGGAATGGCCTCCAGTTCTTCCCGGGATAAGGTAGTCACGTCCTTTGGCAGGCTGTCCATGTTCTGCGCAGCCCGGCGGTAAGCCCGGATGCGGAACACGTTCTCTCCCTTGAGTTCGAGGAGATCGGCTATTTCGTCGAATATATTTGCGATCTGCTGGTTTTTCATGGTCAACCTCGAAAACCTCGAATTACGCGCTTCTGTTTTGATTGTAGCACCGGGGTCTGCAAACTGGTTGTAAATTCCCAGGGAAACCTGCCCCTGACTCCGGTAAAGCTATCCCTCATCCCTGCGAATTTCCCAGGGGGATCAGTTCATAAGATAATCACAAATATCTGATTGTATCGCGTATTTTATGATATAGTTTTCAAATAGGGTCTGAACTCTGCTGCAGTTGCATTTATCGAAGGAAACTACGGAGCCCTGTTTTGACTTTTGATATAGTAGACATCATTTCCCGGAACGAATATTCCCGGAGGGCTCAATTCAATAAGGAGGCGAAATGGCACTGAAAGGGACAAAGACGGAAAAGAACCTGCTCGCGGCATTTGCAGGGGAATCTCAGGCGAGGAATAGGTATACCTATTTTGCAAGTGCTGCAAAGAAAGAAGGCTATGAACAGATCGCGGCGATCTTCCTTGAGACTGCGGAGAACGAGAAGGAACATGCCAAACGGTTTTTCAAACTGCTCGAAGGCGGGATGGTCGAGTTCACCGCGGCCTTTCCCGCGGGCGTGATCGGGACGACAGCTCAGAACCTGAGCGCCGCCGCAGACGGCGAGCATGAAGAGTGGACGCGGCTCTATCCGGGGTTCGGCGACATTGCCAAACAAGAGGGGTTGAAGGAAGCAGAGCTCGTGTTTCGTTTTATTGCGCAGGTCGAAGTCGAACATGAAAAGCGTTTTCGGAAGTTGCTCGCCAATATCGAGCACAACGAGGTGTTTCGCAAGTCCGGGCCGGCCACGTGGATATGCCGGAACTGCGGTTATCACCATGAAGGCTTGGAGCCCCCCGAAAAATGCCCGACCTGTCTGCATCCCCGGAGTTACTTCGAGTTGTGGCAGGAGAATTACTGACAGGGGCTGCTTAATCGGTCCATATTCCAAACGAAAATTAACTATTTCGGCATTCCAAGCCGGGCCTCATGCGAAGAGGGGAAGGTTTGATGAATGATCGATTGAAGTCTGCCTTGAAGTATATCGGATTATTATTTCTGGGGATTCTTCTTGGCGCAATTCTTATGAAAACCCTGGAGATCTTTCTTCATGCGCTCTAGCAAAAACGAATCGCGGCAATCGAGACCATTGGAATGGTCTTTCTACCCTACCCTGGCAGACCCGGTCGTTCTCCTGCTTGGCTATCAGACCTGATATATTGGTACATAAGGTTCTTGCAAAGAAGGAGGGTTTCCGATGGCACAAAATAGAAAGATACGAAAAGTATTCAAAAGCAGGCCTACGCTGGAAGGGGCGGGCGTGCATCTGAGGCGGGTTTTCGGCAACGCTGAAGTTCCGCTTTTCGACCCGTTCCTGCTGCTCGATGATTTTCGCAATACCGACCCCTATCAATATATCAAAGGCTTTCCCTGGCACCCCCCTCGCGGGATTGAGACGATCACCTATGTGCTGAAGGGAGATGTGGAGCATGGAGACAGCATGGGAAACAAGGGCGTCATCTCCTCTGGCGATACTCAGTGGATGACCGCTGGAAACGGCATCATCCACCAGGAAATGCCCCAGGGGGACGACAACGGCGTGATGGAGGGTTTTCAGCTCTGGGCAAACCTGCCGAAGTCGCACAAGATGATGGACCCCCGGTACCGGGATATTAAAAGCTCCCAGGTCCCGGAGCTGGTGACGAAGAACGGAGCCAGAATCAAAGTGATCTGCGGAACGGTGGAGGGGAAGCAGGGGCCTGTCAGGGACGTTATCATTGACCCGGAATATCTCGACATCACCGTGCCCGCCCTCTCCGAGTTTGTGCATGCAACCAGGCGCGGCCACACGGTCTTTGCCTACGTGATCAAGGGCAAAGGCGTCTTCTGCAATGAGAAGAACCCCTTTGCCTACGACGCCGCGGGGGAGAACTATTTCGATATGGAGCGCGATTCTTTCATTCACAATGGAACGGCAGTGCTCTTTGATGACGGCGATCAGGTGACGGTTGCGGCACAGGGTGAACCGGTCCGTTTCCTGCTCATATCAGGCAAACCCATCAACGAACCCGTTGCCTGGTACGGCCCTATCGTGATGAATACGGAAGAGGAGCTTCAGACGGCATTCGACGAGTACCGGAACGGGACGTTCATAAAGCATCAAAAGCCGCAACGCACGTAGCTCCGGTCCCGACGGCAGGGGAAGTCGTAATTCAGCCGCTACTGCCGCTCACGTTTTATGCGAGCTCGCGAAGCACGTCGCCGTCAGTGAGCGTCTTGAAGTCCTTGTAATAGGCTGCGAGCGAGAAGAACGGTTCTGCGTCATTTACGAGGGTGACGATGGAGGCAACATCCCTGCCCGCGGCAAGCATGCGAATAGCGCTGTCCGATGCGATCGGAGCGGCCACGATGACGGCGCGGGGCCTGCGTTTTTTTACAAAGTTGACGGCGGCAAGCATGCTGTAGCCCGATGCAAGCCAGTCATCAACCAGGATCACGCTCCTGTTCTCCAACTCCGGATAGGGCTTCCCCTGCCGGTATAACTGCTCCCGCCTTTCGGCTTCGTGCCTCACCAGCGACGTGGCGACCTCCAACTCCCGCTCCGACAGCTCCAGCCGGTGTACCAGCGGCATGTTCAGCGCCAGCGTGCCGTCCATGGCCACGACGCCGTAGCTCGCTTCGGGACTCCAGGGGATCGGGATCTTCATGAGCGGAATAACGTCGAGGGCGCAGGCGAGGACGTGCGACACGGCACGGCCTACTGGCACGCCTCCCCGGGGAAGCGCGAGTACCAGCGGGTCGATGAGGCCCAGGCTCTTCAACTCCTGCGCCAGCTTTCTGCCGGCCTGCGTGCGGTCCTGGAAGATCATTGTACGAACCCTGCCTTCCCCATCCCCGGCCTTTTTCACAAATCCCATACATTATAGCATGTCCGAAAAGTCCGTTATACAATAATCCTAAAAAGAGCAGTTGGACACTGAAGAATCGGATTAACATATGATAAAGGCGGATAAATCCTGAACCAAAGCCTTCGCCTTTTGGGTGAACTGATTATTAAAGGAAAATCCGCTGTTATCAGGCTTTTATCCGCTTTTATCAGTGTCAAATGCCGTTTTTAGGATAATCGAACAGGAATCTTTTGAATGCGCATCAACGTAGTGGTATAATGCGACCGCTGGCAGGAAATGACATCTTGGGAAAGAGGAAGGATCACTCATGAAAACAAAAGAACGACGGGATTTCAACAAAGAAGCGGCGCAGTGGGACGCAAACCCGGGGCGGGTCAAGCTTGCGAATGACGTGGCGGACTCGATCATCAGGGAAATGGCGCCCGCGCAGGACATGGACGTGCTCGACTTCGGCTGCGGCACCGGCCTGGTAACGCTCAGACTCCAGCCGCTGGTACGCACCATCACGGGCGCGGACAGCTCCGAGGGCATGCTCGGGGTGCTGGAGGGGAAAGTGGCGTCCCAGGGCCTCACGAACGTGCGGACCCAGCACGTTGATTTTGAAAAGGGCGGTCGCGTCCATGGCGCCTTTCATCTTATCGTGAGCAGCATGAC
>DAIDTZ010000424.1 GCA_027456925.1 Nitrospirota bacterium | reverse complement strand
CTGGGTTCTGGGTCTTCGGGAGGAGCTTTACCGACGTCGTGTCATTTCTGTTGTTCATTCGGCGCCTCATGCCGTTCATAAGCTTTTATGATCTGCTGGACCAGCTTATGGCGGACCACATCACGGTTCGTAAAATACTGGAACTTGATCCCCTCGATGCCTTCGAGGATTTTCTGGACCTCGATGAGTCCGGAACCCCGTCCGCTCGGAAGGTCGATCTGGGTTATATCTCCCGTGATGACCGTCTTTGAATTGAACCCGAGACGGGTGAGAAACATCTTCATCTGTTCGGAGGTGGTATTTTGCGCTTCATCGAGGATGATGAATGAATCATTGAGCGTCCTGCCCCGCATGAACGCCAGGGGAGCGATCTCGATGTCCCCGCGTTCAACCAGTTTGTTCGCCTTTTCCGTCTCGATCATGTCGTAGAGAGCGTCGTAGAGCGGCCGTAGATACGGGTTGACCTTCTCGTAGAGGTCGCCGGGCAGGAACACGAGTTTTTCTCCCGCCTCCACGGCAGGGCGCACCAGGATGATCCTGCTGACCTCCCGGTGCAGGAGCGCGGAAACCGCCGTGGCCATGGCAAGGTAGGTCTTGCCCGTGCCGGCAGGCCCGATGCCGAAGACGACATCGTACTGCCGGATTGCCTCAATGTATTTGCGCTGGGTCTCGTTCTTGGGCGCTACCGCCCGCTTCCTGCTCGATACGGGGATCGTCTTTTGAAAGAGGTCCTTCAAGGCCGAGGAAGGGTCGGAAGAGAACGCATGGATCGCGCTATTCACATCGTCTTTTTGACTGATAATGCCCTGGGTGAGCATGTCGGCAAGCTGTCTGATGAGCCGCTCGACATTCGCTACCGATTTCGGATTCCCCTCGATCTGGATCCTGTTCCCTCGCGCGTTCAGAATCACGCCGTAGGTGCTCTCGATCAGCCTGAGGTTCGTGTCCCTGTCGCCATAAAGGCTCGGAAGCGAAAGTTCATTCTCTATGATCAGGTTAACCGCAGTGGTTTTCATTCTGTGGATACGGCCGGGAGACTTCGGCCGTATGCTTTATAATACAGCATGTTAGCATTAGAGCTCTGCAATGTCAATTTCCTTTTGGCATAACAACTGAGAACAAGTCGTAAAAAAAACTCTATGCCTCCCTGATGCGACCCTGTCGGATCAGACAGTTGAACGTTCTTTAACGTTAACAGCCGGCCTGTTTTCCACTGTGTTAATGTTAATGGAGAAGGAACCTGCGGAATCTCAGTAGTCGATCCCCTTTTGGGCAGGTGTGCCGCGATCATAGGGATGTTTGATATTGCGCATCTCCGTTACAAGGTCTGCCGCTTCAACAATCCCCGGATGGGCGCTGCGGCCGGTAAGGATCACGTGCAGCTTCGGCGGCTTCTTCGCCAAGAGGTCCAAAACCTCCTTCACGTCGATGAGGCCCAGGGCGACCGCGGTATTGATCTCGTCGAGCACGACAATGTCCCAGGACCCCGACTGCATCCTCTGGCGCGCGAGGTTCAGGGCTTGCGCCGCGGACCTTTTGTGTTCCGACAGGGGCTTTGTATCCCCGCAGCAGTTGACAAAGCCGCTCCCCAGCGACGCAAATTCGAGTTCAGGCGCCAGTCGTTCCGAAGCTCTCGCCTCTCCCGTGGGATTGGCACCCTTGACGAACTGGACGATGGAGACGTACATTTTATGCCCGGCCGCGCGAAGCGCAATACCCAGGGCCGCGCTCGTCTTCCCTTTCCCGTCGCCGGTAAATACGATAATCAAACCCTTGTTCAGGATATACCCCTTGCCTTTTTTCTCCGCCCGCCCCCCGGCGCACTCAAAAACGGAAACTGAACCTGACGGAATGATAGCATGTTGACCTGAAAAACTCAAGAACATCCGGTCTCTACACTTTGCTTTTTGCTGGTGCGAGTTGTATAATACGTTCCATGCAAAAAGGGAATACGCTGCTTGTTGTATTATTTCTGACACTGACTGCCGCGCTCATAGGCGGCGCAATCGGATTCATGGTTTTTTCCTTGTGGGACCTGCCGGAAATACGGACCCTCGAGGAATACAAGCCGAGCATCACGTCCCGTGTATATTCCGATTCCAACCAATTGCTGGCCGAGTTCTTCCTGGAAAACCGCACCCCCGTGGCCCTTGAGGACGTCCCCGATCTGATGATCAAAGCGCTCATCGACACGGAAGATAGCCGCTTTTACCATCACTTCGGCGTCGATCCGCGGGGCATACTGCGGGCAATGTATCGCAATATCCGGGCCCGGAAAGTGCTGGAGGGCGGCAGCACGCTCACGCAGCAGCTTGCCAAGGTGCTCTTTCTGACGCCGGAGCGGAGTTTTACGCGCAAGCTCAAGGAGATGGCCCTTGCGCTGCGGATCGAACAGCGCTACACCAAGCGGGAGATCCTTTCCCTGTATCTCAATCAGATCTATTTCGGCAGCGGCGCCTACGGCATTGAAGCCGCGGCGCAGATCTATTTCGGGAAGCCGGCCAAGGACTTGAACCTCGCCGAATGCGCGATGTTAGCGGGCCTTCCCCGCTCCCCGCGGTACTATTCGCCCTTTAAATCACCTGCCGCCGCCCTCGGCAGGCGCGCTTATGTCTTAAACCGCATGGTCGCAATGGGTGATATCAGCGCCATGCAGGCGGATGAAGCAAAAAAAGTTCCCTTACCCGTATCGAGGGGGATCAAGCAAGCCGGCCGCGCGCCCTATTTCGTCGAATACGTTCGGCAAAAGGTTGAGGAACGCTTCGGATCGAGCATTCTCTATTCGGGGGGGCTCAATATCTACACGACCCTCAACGATGAGCTCCAGAGCTACGCCGAGCAGGCAGTGCAGACGGGTCTTGAAAAAATAGAATCAAAAAAGAAAAGACCGGGAGCCCCGCGGCTTCAGGCGGCCCTCCTCGCCATTGAACCGGCCACGGGACGGATCCTCGCAATGGTCGGCGGTCGAGACTTCGGCCAGAGCCAATTTAACCGCGCTCTGCAGGCCCTGCGGCAGCCGGGCTCGGCATTCAAGCCGATCATCTATGCAACAGCCCTGGAACACGGTTTCGGCGCCTCGGATATCCTGGATGATTCGCCCCTGTCAATTGCGGTGAACCGGAAAAAAGACTGGAACCCCGAGAACTTCACCCGGACATACCAGGGGCCCGTCACGTTCAGGAGGGCTTTGGAACAGTCCCTGAACGTACCGACAATAAGACTGCTTCAAAAGATCGGCCCCGATGAAACCATCGGATATGCCAGAAAACTCGGGATTAAAAGCCCCCTCACCCCTTATTTGTCCCTCGCTCTCGGCAGCTCCGCTGTAACGCTCGCCGAGCTTACCTCGGCCTATGCCGTATTCGACAACCACGGCGTAAAACTGGGGCCGGTGTCGATCCTGTCGATTACCGACAGCGCAGGCAGGGTGCTCTACACGAACAACTCCGTTCCGGAACAAGTCCTGAAACCCGAGACCGCGTACCTCATCACGTATCTGTTGCAGGGGGTGATCGAACACGGGACCGGATGGAAGGCGCGGGACCTCGGCAGGCCTGCAGCCGGGAAAACAGGGACCACGAATGATTATCGCGAGGCCTGGTTCCTCGGATATACGCCGAGCCTTGTTGCCGGCGTCTGGGTCGGGTACGATAATCAGGCAAGCATCGGGCCGAAGGAAACGGGTGCGAAAGCAGCTCTTCCCCTCTGGCTCGACTTCATGAAAAAGGCAAATGCCGAACGAAACCCCGAAGAGTTCTCGGCGCCGGACGACATCATCTTTAAGCAGGTGGACCATAAAACCGGACTCTTGAGCACAGAACGCTGCCGGGATACCATCCGCGAAGCCTTCCTGCCGGGAACGGAGCCGCGAAAGTATTGCGATGAATCAGCGGCAGCCGCTGACGACCTTCAAATCAGGGATGAAGCCCCGTAAAACCATAAAATTATTGACAGTGCCGCCAATGTTTGTTAATCTTACTTTGTGAAATCCCGCCTGGCAACAACGAGCACTGTTCTCCTTCCCCGGCTCCTCGACAAGCTGGTTCCGACCCAACTCTTTGCGCGTCTCACCATTGCGCAAAAAATACTGCTCGGGTATATGACGCTGGTTGCGCTTACCGTCATCGTTGTGGCTTATGCTCTCGTCAGTCTGCTGCGGATCAACACCCTGAACAACAGCATCGTCAAAGTGGACGTTATGGTGGAAGAAGCTTCCGGCAAGATGCTCGATGCTTTGCTTGCCCAGGACACCTATGAAAAGCGGTTCTTGATCCTCAAGAGCAGCGACATGAAAACGCTGTTTTTTAAACGGGGAAAGGAATTCCGCAGCTGGCTGGTCGTTCTCAAGAATCTCCCCGTCTCAAGCACAAGCGCCTTCCCGATCGAAAGCATAGACAAACTGTATTCGAAATACAGCGAGCTCTTCTCAAAAGAAACCCAGCTGGTTAGAAAGCACGCAATTGAACAGGCCTACGCCCTATCCAACGGCGATCTGAAGAACGTTCTGGACAGATTGACGGACACGCTGAGAACCCTGTCCTCGAGCGCGAAGAATGCACAGGACAGGAAGATGAGAGGGATCAGCGCCATCGGCGACACGGCGATCCTGACAACGGCCCTCCTGTGTCTTTTCAGCATATTCCTAGGAGCCGTGGCAGGGCTTGTAGTGACCCACCATATTTCCTCATCCCTGCATACATTGAAGGAAGCTACAGAATATATCGCCAAGGGCGACTTCGATTACGATCCTCATATCGCCACGGCGGATGAAATCGGGAGCCTCTCCCAGGCGTTTCTCGCCATGGGAAAACGCCTCCGAAAGCTGGAAGAGATGTATCTCGATGCAAGCCCGCTCACGCGCCTGCCGGGAGGAATTGCCATAGAAAATGTGCTCAAGAAGCGAATCGATTCCGGCCAACCGCTGGCCTTCTGCGTACTCGATCTCGACAACTTCAAGGCATTCAGCGACCGCTACGGTTATGCGAAAGGCAGCGAGGTCATCAAGGAAACCGCCCGGATCATCGAAAGCGTCGTAAAATCCAAAGGGACGCCACATGATTTTATCGGACATGTTGGGGGAGATGATTTCGTTGTCATCACCGTGCCCGAACAGATGCGCGAGATTTCGGAAGAAATCATCAGCCAATTCGACCGACGGATCCCCGAGTTCTATGAAGCCGTCGACCGGCAGCGCGGTTGTATCCTCGGGAAAACGAGGCAGGGCATCGAGATGGAGTTCCCGATCATGACCATTTCCATCGCCATTGTAACGAATGAGCAACGGAAGTTCCATAATCCCCTCGAAACTTCCGAAATTGCCGCCGAACTTAAGGATTACGCAAAATCCATTCCGAAAAGCGTGTTTGTCGTGGACAAGAGGAGGAGTGGATGAGGTACGCGCCGGTACTGCTCGCCGTGATCGTGCTTTCCGGATGCTCCGCGCTTAAAATGAGCGCAGATTATAGGAGTGCTGCAGCCGCGGCAAAGGATAAGAACTATCAGGAAGCCGTCACGATCTATAATAAAATCGCAGTCCAAGCGCCCCAGTCGGGAGCGGCCCCTGAGTCCCTGTTCCGGGCGGCATATCTCCAGACGTTGTATGATAACCCGCAGAGGGATTACGCGAAAGCGCTGCAGGGTTTTGACGAGTTCATCAAACGCTATCCCGGCAACGCAAAGCTGCAAGAGGCCAGAAACTGGCATGCCCTGCTAAAAACGATACTCGATCTCAAAAAAGAAAATGAACGGCTAAAAAGAGACATTGAGCAGTTAAAGAGGGTCGA
>DAIDTZ010000423.1 GCA_027456925.1 Nitrospirota bacterium | reverse complement strand
CTTTAGGTCTGTCCAAACTATAGCATAATAATTAGCAAGGAACGTGCTCAAAATAAACGCAGCAGTTTTATCAAATAATCAACGGGTTAGCCGGCGGCATGTTCAAACAGGCCGGCAATTAGAACCACCCATTTTGAACAGCTGGTGCATTTTAGGTCTTTCACAGGAAGGCTTGTGTTGGCTCGGGAAGGGTAGATCGCCGGGCCGCCAAAGGCCGGCTTTGGTTGGCTGGTTCAGGTTATCGCCATCCAGGCAGCGGGATCGAATTGCTTTTCAGGAACTCAAGCGCTGCTGAAAGCACGTTCCGGAAAACACCAGCCCGTTTGCGCCGTCGATGCTGATAGGAGTTCCTTCCTCCACAGGCGTATCTCCTATAAGGGCGTAGGGACGGCCCTGTTCATCCAGCAGCAGCTGCATATCAGCACAGGCGACCACCGCCGTAAGCCCGAATTTCTGCGCAAGGACCGCAGCGTGAGACGTAGCGCCGCCGGACGCGGTAAGAATCCCATTGACTACCGGCATGAATGAGACATCGCCGGTATTCGCCGTTTTACGCAGGAGGATGACCGGCATGCCGGATTTCGTGTGCAGGCGCTCCAGGGAATCGATCGACGTTGCGAACGAGGCAACGCCGCTCAGCGCCCCTCCGTGGGCGCCGATGCCGCGGCCGATCACCCGCGACCCCATGCCGCAAATTTCATCGAAGGTATTAAAAGGCGTCCCTCCCTGCTCCATTCGCCTGGTCTGAAGCACCGAAAGAATGCGCCTGCCGGACCCATCCCGGGTATAGGTCGCCTCCACTTCCTGGGGAAGCCCGCCAAAGGCGTCCTCTATCCTTCGCGCGAGGTCCTGGTGCAGTCGGTACAATTCCGGATCGTGGTCCTCGAGGCTTTGCCGGCCCGCTGTTGCCTGCGTGCGGGACAGCGGACGCCCGGATTTCCTTCCGGAAACGAGATCGTCGCCGCTGCTGCTTTCGAGCGTTTCTCCGTAAACGACCGGATCGAGCGTAGCGGGGTCCCGCGTAAAAAAAACAGACGATCCTCCCCCCTCCCGGTTGCCGGAAACCATCTCCATCAACAGGACTGCCGTGCCCCACTGCTCCGATGTTCCGGTCGCGGCGCGATACTGCTTGGCCAGGACGCTGTTCCATGAGGCATAAACGGCGCGGACGCAGTGTTGCAGCTGTATAAAGGCGTCGTCAGGGACCTGCAGATCCATTTCGCGGAGCCGCGACTTGTAGAGGGAAACGATGGCGCTCAAATGTCCGCCCTCCTCAGCTTTTTCCGGATTTTGTGAAAGTACGCTCCGATAATCCGCGGCAATCCGTTCAAAGAATTCCATTTTCAGCCCCAATACGTCCGTTGCGTAATGCTCGATGAACCTCCGGTACGAGTCCCAGCAGAGTGCGGGATCGTTGGTCTCACGAAGGAAGGCTTCGACGGTCTGATCGTTCATACCGCAGTACAGGATGGAAGACAGGATGCCGGGCATGGACAGGTATGAGCCGCTTCGCACGGAAAGAAACAAGGGCCGCCTGCCCGTGCCGAACGTCGCGTTGGTTTTCGTCTCCAGAATCTTCACCGCCTTTTGAAGAACTGCATTGAAGTCATCCTGATTCTCCGGAAGGTCGAAATCCGCGGTAAAGCGCGCCGGGAGCACCACCCCCCGGGGAACGGGGAGTCCCTTGTCTTTGAGATAAACGAGATTCTTCGCCTTGTTTCCCAATTCCGGTCCGAGCGTCCCTGCTTCCTGAAGCGTCATCGTCTGGATATCGTAAACATCCCGCTCCCCGGGCAGCCCGGCATGGTCGCGCCCCTTCCTCGCGCCAGGCGGCTCTGCAGCGCGGAGAGCGCGCACAAGCGCTTCCAGAATCCGGTCGAACTCGACAAGCCCCGGAATGCTGTTCAGAATATCGCGCATGACCACGTCCGCTGCCTTGTCGCTGAAATCGCGGGAAGCCCTGTCCAGGTTCATGAGCTGCTCCGGAAGATCGTCCTGGGGGAATTTTTCGACGATTTCGACGAGCGGACGATGGAAGGTCCTGCTGAGCGAAGCAACCATCCACGCCAGTTCTTTTTGACAGAGTTTCAGCACGTCAACGCGCTGCGTTTCATGAAGCCCCTTAAGCCCGAGCACTTCCACGTACTCGTCAACCTGAATGTTCTCCATGCCGTAGAGTTTAAGGATTTCCCATGCCCAGGAAAGGGAAGCCCAGGCTGGCGAGCCGGCATATCCGGCTGCCTGCTCTTTTTTCTCCACCCCGGACAGGATTGTCTGGAGCAGGACGGGAGTTTCCTCGCCGATGCGCATCATCTCTTTCAAGGCGTCGAATTTCTGCTCATGGTAGGTCCCCAGAACCGACGGGATGCCGAATGCGATGTGCCGCTTAAAATACAGGGATTCCTGCGGTTCCGTCTTTTCCGAAGACAGCACAATATGCTTAAGCTCGCGGAGTCGATCGATTGCTGCAGGGAGGCGGGCATAAACGTCGCCGACCTCGCCGTCCTTGTCGATCAATGAGTATTTCCTCACGATCTCCTTGTACAGTTTGCACATCAGCCGCACTTTCGCCCGGGCCTCGCCGTCGCCTTCCTCTCCCGCAAGCCCTGCGTCGATGGTTGCATCGGGGAGGGCCAGGAGTCTTTCCAGATGCAGGCCTCCGGCATCCTGCACGCCCGTTGACAGGAAGAAGCGCGCCATGACGGAGGAATAACGCTGCAGCAGGCCAAGGTTCGCCTGGGCATACATGTCCGGCGGAACGACCTGTTTCAGGACCGAAGGATCATTGCCCGTCCACGATTGTATGACCAGTTCCAGCAGGCGCACGTTGTGGCTGCTCGCATTGACGTGGACCTGTTTTCTGACAAAATAGATCACCGGGTCGTCCGCCCAGGAGTCGATCTCCGTTGAATAATCCCGGATCCTGTTCGTAGCTCCCACTTCGTTAAAGTAGACGGGAAACCGTCCGAGCAACAGGTAATTCAGCAGAAACCGACCCTTCATGGCTTTTGAGTTCAGATAGGCCGATATCCGGCGCTGGAACAGACGGTCGTCGGGGATCAGCACGCCGCTCAATGCCAGGTTCGCCGCAACATGAATGAGGACCGATTCCAGCTGTTCATCGCCCGTCATGAGCAGGTCCAGGAACGCGCTCAATCGCTCAAAGTGCTGGGGGGGCACGAGCTCCGCCCACGTATCCGGAGATATTCCCCTTACCCGCGCAGCGGGGATCAGGATCTTTTTTACCTCTTCTTCGTATTGTTCCTTGAGCCGCTTTTCGCTTGAACCGTAAATTGACCGGGCAACGCGGGGGTCGAGCATGATGCGGTCCCTGGCCGGAGCAGGAAGGTCCTGCAGGTGCTCAAGCAGAATGCCGCAGGCATCAGGCGCTTTGAGAGCAACGAGCACGTCAATGATCCGGGGGATTTCCAGGCTGACAAGCGTCAAGGCAGGGCCGGTCATTCGTCCGGCAAAAAGCAGAAAACCGGCAACAACTTCGGCAAACAGATCAGCCGATTTCCTTGTCAGGTTCTTCTCAAGGACGTCAAACAGAACGGAGATGGAATTCCGGTCATCGAGGATGTCCAGATCCATCCCCGCTGCAATATCGAGGGCCTTGCCGGCTTCTCCCGATTGCAGACGATGCTCTGCCCCGGTCAAATCCTGCTCCATCTTGCGTTGTCCCTGTTCACCGAACCGGGAAAGCGCTTCCCTCTCTCCCGGAGTGATGAAGCTCTCCAGGGCGGCAATGAGTTGATCAGGGAGAACGATCAGAGCAGCGTTTCTTGCTCTGAGCGATCTTACCAGCGGCAGCAGCGCTCCGCTCGCATCCATGCCGGGGAACGAGGTGCGGATCCTGCGGATCGCATTAACAGCCCGTCGGGCCTGCACGGAAAGGTCGAGCGACGATCGGGAAAGCCCGGTCAGCCACGTCCCGACGAAGGCCCGGAGCCGCAAAAGATCGGCATCGTTTTCGAGCGGCACTTCCAAAAGGTCGAAACAGTTGGAAACTGCCTTGGCCCTCTCGGCAGGAACAACACGCTCGGCGGCCAGAAGCGCAAAATGGACAAGGATCCCGTAGGCCCGGGAAAAGGCCTCCGGCTCGCCCCAATAGAAATCTCTTGCAAATCCGTTCAGCTTGTTTGAAAAAGCGGCCCAGTCCTTTTTGGTGGAATGGACCTGAGAAACGATTTCTTCCGCCTGCTGCAGAAGACCGGCCTTTTCCCGGACAGGAAAGGTCAGTCTCGTAAGATCCAAACCCGCAAGGTCCTCCGAAAGCTCCACAGCGGAACTATACAGGCCCCCGGCATTTTCCTTCTTCAGCAAAAAAGTACCGATATGCCTGCCCGACTGTATGATGTCGATCTGAAGGTCCCGGGCCTCTGCAATGCGCCCGCTGTCCGCAGCAAGCTCGAAATATCCGTTCACGAGATCGGCGCGGGAGAGTTCGGCCCCGGTCTGGATCAGGGATGCCTCATAATCGCCTGCCGGCATGGACAGGACCGTCCCCTTGAGCGTCGTAACGACTCCGTTGTCGCTCATGCAAAAATCTTTTACCACGAGTGACGTAACGGCCCCCCGGTAGGCCGTGGCGAGCGTCCAGACGAGATAGTCCAGCCTGCAAATATCGTTGTTTGTCCCTATCACCTTTGTCATGAAAGTTGCTCGGTTCCGGTGCGCGTCACTTCGGAATTACCTTCTTAAAAGAATTGACCCTGTCGTCAAAATCCCGAAGCAGCTCTTCTGCCAGGGGACTTTCCGTATGCCCGAAATGGGCTTCGATCAATGACTTCAAGCGCACCTTGTCCTGTTCCTCCAAGTCCACTGCCCTGACGTAGGAGGTATTCAGGCGAATGGCGAGCAGGCGGTCGTCGTCGAGCACGTAGAGCACTCCGCCGGTCATGCCCGCCCCCACATTGGGGCCCGTCGGCCCGAGGACCGCCACTTCCCCCCTTGTCATGTATTCGCAGAAATGCTGTCCCGCGCCCTCGATCACCGCAACGGCGCCGCTGTTCCGGATGCCGAAACGCTCACCCGCCCTTCCGGACGCAAAGAATTCCCCGCCCGTTGCGCCGTACAAAACCGTGTTCCCCATGATCACCTGGTTGCGGGAGCCGCGAAGGCTGTCCGGACGTATGACGATCCTGCCTCCGTGCATCCCCTTGCCCACATAATCATTCGCCTCGCCGATAAGAATAAGCGTAAGGCCTTTGTGATTAAAGGCGCCGAAGCTCTGACCTGCTGTTCCTTTGAACAGGAGGGTAAGGGTATCAGGAGGGAGTCCCTTCTCGCCGTGGATTCTTGCTATGTGGTAATTGAGCCTTACCGGGACGCTTCGGTCGATGTTCCGGATGGCATATTCCTTTTTTATTGGCGTGCCTGCCTCGATAAAAGGCAGGAGCTCGGCTGTGATCCTGTCGTTCAACGTTGCCGCGAGATTGTCATTCCGGGGAACGGCGCTCTGACGAGGCATGCCTTCCCGGGGGGCGGCAAGAAAGGACTCCAGATTGAACCGACGGGAAGCCGGGAAATCTTTGTGATCAACGACCGTGAGCAGGTCGGACCTCCCGATGACCTCATCAAGGCTGCAATACCCCATCTGCGAAAGGATCTCCCGCACCTCTCCGGCAATGGCGCTAAAGAGCGCCATCACCCCCTCCACGGTCCCCCTGAACCGGGCGCGAAGCCGCGGGTCCTGCGTCGCGACGCCGGTGGGGCAGGTATTCAGATGACATTGCCGCGCCATGACGCCTCCCGCGGCGATCATGGTCTCGGTGCCGAAGCCGTATTCCTCGGCCCCGAGGAGAGCGGCGATGATGACGTCCTTCCCGGTCTTCAGTCCGCCGTCGACGCGCACCCTGATCCGTTCACGGAGATTGTTGTCGACCAGGACTTGCTGCGTTTCCGCAAGCCCCGTTTCCCAGTAACTGCCGACGTTCTTGATCGACGTGACCGGCGACGCGCCCGTGCCGCCCTCGTTGCCGCTGATCTGCACGATGTCGGCATAGGCTTTTGCCACGCCCGCGGCAACGGTGCCCACTCCCTCCTCGGCAACAAGTTTGACGCAGATCTTTGCTTCCGGGTTCGCTTGTTTGAGGTCGTGAATCAGCTGATTCAGGTCCTCGATGGAATAGATGTCATGAGGCGGAGGCGGAGAAATGAGGAGCGTGCCGGGCTTGCAGTACCGGAGGCCTGCAATGTAATCATCCACCTTGGCTGCGGGGAGGTGGCCTCCCTCCCCGGGCTTCGCGCCCTGCGCAACTTTGATCTCGATCTCTTTCGCCGACGCCAGGTACCCCGGCGTCACGCCGAAGCGTCCCGAGGCCACCTGTTTGATGGCGCTGTTTTTTATCGTCCCGAATCTTTTCGGGTCTTCTCCGCCTTCGCCGCTGTTGCTGCGCATTCCGAGACGATTGCAGGCCTCAGCGATGGTCTCGTGGGCTTCCGGCGACAGGGCGCCGACGGACATGGCGCCTGAAACGAAACGCGCGAGAATCGATCCTTCGGGCTCCACGCTGTCAAGGGGGAGAACCTTTCCCGTTTTATAGCCCAACAGATGCCGAACGGCCGCAGGCCGCGCATTCACCAGGCTGGAGAAAGCCTTGAAATCTTCCCGGTCCCTGCTCCTGATGAACTTGATCAACGCCTGGACTGCGGGCGCTCCCCAGGCATGCCACTCGCCTTCTTTTTTATAGCGCAGGAACCCTCCCTGCTCCATGGACGGTCCAGGATGGCCGTAAGCCGCAGCATGACGGAAGAGAAGAGACGCTTCGATTTCCTGAAGGCCGTCCGCTTCAGCGCCTGACTGTTCCATGCCGAAATATTCCCGGCTAACGTCCTGCGTGAGAAAAAGAACGTCAAAGAGCCGCGCGCCGTGGTAAGAATTGATCGTGGATATGCCATGCCGGGAAATCACCTTCAGGAAACCGTCTTCCAGCGCTTTTTTGAAATTGCCTGCTGCCGCTGCATAAGGCACGGTGACTTCACCTCGTGAGCAGAGGTCGCTTATTGTCTCGAAGGCGAGATAGGGACAGATCGCTGAAGCGCCGAACCCGATGAGGCACGCGATGTGATGCACCTCTCTTGCTTCGCCTGTTTCGACAATGATGCTGGCGGCATGGGCAAGGTCCGCTTTCAGGAGCGCCTGGAAAGCCGCGGAAAGCGCGAGGAGAGAGGGGATCGCGGCCCGATTTTTTGCCACGTCCCTGTCCGAAAGAATGATGATCTCCGCGCCAAGGGAGACCGCTTCCACGACCCTGCCTGCCAAGGCCGCAAGACCGCTGGAAAGATCATGCTCTCCCTGGGCATAGGTAGCAGCCAGCTTCGAAATATTGAACATCCCGCAGTGTTCGATCTCTTCAAGATTATCGGGACACAACAGGGGCGATTCTATCCGGTACCGCCGGGCGTGTTCCGGCGTTTCGCTCAGGAAACTTTTCCGGGGTCCCAGGTTCATCGCGAGCGACATGACCATTCTTTCCCTGATCGGATCAATGGCGGGATTGGTGACCTGGGAAAACCGCTGTTTGAAATACTTGAAAAGGAGCTGGGGCTTTTCCGCCAGGGGCGGGATCGGCGTATCATCGCCCATGGAAAAGGTCAGTTCCCGCCCTGTCTCGGCCATGGTCTTTACGAGCATCTGCAGCTCTTCCGTGGTATAGCCAAAAGCGATCTGCTTCCTCGGAAGGTCCGGGGCCGCCTCCAGAGAGGCAATGCCGTCGAACGTGCGGCCGGCGCAATGGTTCTTGAGCCATGCGTTGTAAGGTTTCTCGCCTGCAAGTTCCCCGAGGATCTCTGCTGTTTTCCTGATCTTGCCCGCCAAAAGGTCGATCGACAGCGTGTCTCCCGGTCCGAGCCTTCCTTTTTCAAGAAACGACTTTCCCGGGAAATCGATCATGCCTGCTTCCGACCCGCACACCAGAATATTGTCTTCCGTCAAAGCGTAGCGGAGCGGCCGGAGGCCGTTGCGGTCGAGATGGGCCCCGACCATGCGGCCGTCGGTGAACACGATCGCGGCAGGCCCGTCCCAGGGAGACATGAGAAGAGAGGAATATTCAAAAAAGGACCGCGCCTCCGCATCCAATTCCATTCCTTCCCAGGCAGGCGGAATGCACAGGTTGACGGCATGTTCCGGGGAAAAGCCTGCCAGGACCAGGAGTTCGACGATCTTGTCCAGTGATGCGGAGTCGCTCTCATCGGACAGGACCAAAGGTTTCAGAACATCCCGGTCGCTCCGTTGAAAGCCTTTGCAGACTTCCTCCTGAAGCGCCAGGACCCAGTTTCTGTTTCCCTGGAGCGAGTTGATCTCTCCGTTGTGGGCAAGGACGCGAAAGGGCTGGGCCAGGGACCAGACCGGCAGGGTGTTGGTCGAGAAACGCTGATGGAAAATGCAGAAAGACGACTCAAACTCCTTGTTTGCAAGGTCGGGGTAGAACCGGTCTATCTGTGCCGCGACGAGCAGGCCGTTGTAGAGGATCGTTTTTGAGGAAATGTTCAGGACATAGACTTGTTCGTTTAAACTTTTTTCAACTGCCTTCCTGGCCAGGAAAAGCCTGCGCTCCCGCTCATGGTCTTCCACTGCCCCGGCGTCGATCAGGATCTGCCTGATCCTTGGTTTTGTTCCCAAGGCCGCCGCTCCGAGCGCATCGTCATTCGTCGGCACATCCCTCCAGCCGATAGGCCTGAAACCGTATCTTCTGAGGAGGCCCTCGATCTCCTGTTCGACGTCAGCGGAGAGGAAACACGTGCCTACTGCCAGGTTATTGATATCGGAAATATAAAAACCGAGTTCCTTGATTTGAGCCTGAAAGAATTTTCGCTGGATCTCGAAGAGGAGCCCGGCGCCGTCGCCGGTCTTACCGTCAGCACCGACCGCCCCCCGATGGGTAAGGTTCTTGACCGCCTCGATGCCCCATGCGACGATCCGGGCGCTCCGCCGGCCTGAGACATCACAGACAAAACCGACGCCGCAACTCGATAAATGCTTCATAGAAATGTCCCTTTGTTGCGAGAATGTGTGTTTTCTTTAATTGTAGCAGGTATCAGGGGCAGGTGCCCTGGTGCGGCAGGATTCTAATGGACACTGAGCCGGGAGATCCTCTCTTCGCAATCGTCATCACAGTGCGGGCGCTTAAAAAAGTCTCTTCCCTGGTTCAACAACGGATATCTTCGGTATTCCGTCATGCCTTCCAGTCCTGAAGGAGCTCTCCTGTTCGTTTCCACGCTCCCCGCCGGCG
>DAIDTZ010000422.1 GCA_027456925.1 Nitrospirota bacterium | reverse complement strand
CCATATGGACGGGCCGAAGTCTTTCGCATCCGACGGATAGGAGACCGTTGCCAGAATTTCGGCCTTTTGCTCCAGGTCCTTGGTAAAGAGCCACGCCAGGTCCTTTCCGTAGGCATCATCGGGATAAAGAACCACGAATTTCTTCAAATTCTGCCCGAGCGCGTATTGGGCCGCAGCAGCGGCCTGGCCGTCATTGGTGAGCGCGTTCCTGAACAACCAGGGGCTGAGCTTCCCGATCCCTTCACCGGAAGCTGCGGGAGTGATCACCGGGATTTTGAGTTTTTCCAGCTCGGGGACGATGGCTTCCGTTTCCTTGGTCAACAGGGGGCCGATAGCCGCCACGATGCCCTTTGATGCGAGTTCATCGAGCGCGGCAACGGCTTTTTCCGGAGAGCCCTCGGTGTCCTTGACCAGCAGCTCGACGCGGTTGTCCGGGTCCTGGAGGTTGTAATTATTCACCGCCAGCTGGATGCCCTTCAGCACCCGGTCTCCGAAAAAGGCAAGCTGGCCGGACTGCGGTATGAGCACTCCCAGCGTGTACCGCGGCGCAGAAAGCTTGGTCGTGGCCTCGTTTAAGAGCATTTCGGCGCGGGTCTTCTCCGGATGGTTGGGGTACTTGCCGAGAAAATCCGTGCTGACCTTGATGGCATCGCGATACTTCCGCTCCTCGATCAGGAGACTCGCGAGCCGCAATTGGGCAATATCGGCGGGATAGGCCGCTTCAGCCGCGAGCGCCCTGAGCTCGTCTTCCGTCAGATTTTTCTCGACGATTTCCCGGATATGGGCCCGGTATCCGGCCTTCCGTTGCTCGTTCCGGCTGGTCTCGGCGAGATAGGTGAATTCCCTGATTGCGGCTGGATAGTTCTTTTTCGCCAGGTAAGCCGCGGAAAGCATCTCTGCGGTGCGCGTGAGTTGCACCGGGTCGGTGACCCTGCTTCGGTCCGCAAGATTGGCAATGGCCAGATCGAACTCCTTAAGCTCGAAGTAGCACTGGCCGAGTTTATACCGGGCGGACAAGATGTATGATGATGCGGGGAACTCCTGAATAAGCTCCTGATAATTGGTAAGAGCTTTGTTGTACTCGCGGAGCGTAAGATGCACCTCGCCCATGAGGTACAGCCCCCGGTCCCTGCTCCGGCTCATGGGATACCTGTACATAAACGTATCCACGGTCTTTAACGCCTGATCGTACTGCTTTTTTGCGTACAAGCGGTCGGCCTGATCAAGAAGCGCGCGCGCGTCCTGCTCCCAAAGCGGTTCGGGCAGAAGTTTCGGCGCGCAACCGTAGGGGACCAATACGCTGGAACTGAGAAGCGCGAGCAGGAAGATCGAGAGAGCGGATCGGATAAGCCGGAGAGACATCGGATTATTTTACCTTTTTCGCCGCAGCTTCGGCTTTGGCCGCCTGGCTCTTCGACCGGAGGGTCTCTTCTTTGCGTTTACGTCTCCGGCGAAGTTCTTTTTGTCTTTCACGCATGATATGGTTCTCCTTTCACGATAAGCTGTTTCTTAAAGCCTGCACACTATAACGGAGATGGACGGATTTGTCAATAACTGCCGCATGTGGAATTAACGAACAAAGAGACCGGAGCCGGAATTGAAAAAGTGTTTTTTTCGTGCTTCCGGCTCCGGTTGTACGATTTTTCCCTTGATTTCTTTTAACCGATGGATTAAATTATAGCCGCTTCCACGCCGTTTTCAAGACGTGGGCGAGTAGCTCAGCTGGGAGAGCACCGCGTTCGCAATGCGGGGGCCGAGGGTTCGATCCCCTTCTCGTCCACCAAAATAAAACAAAGCCGGTCACTCTTGATCGGCTTTTTTTATTTTCATGAGAGGTGAGCGAACCAAAGGGAGTTTGAGGGAAAGGATTTCCCTCATGTTTCGGGAGAGACCACGAGAGGGCAGGCCCTTTCGTGAAGCGAAGCGCGTGAGATTCCCCTTCTCGTCCACCAATTTTTTATCAGTTTGTTCCAGAGAGCACAACAGTAAAACAGAAAATAGCCTTGCGGCATGCAAGGCTATTTTTTTATATCTGCTTCGAATGTTTCGTGAGCTCCGCAGCTCATCCCGGCTGATTTTTTTCTAGGGATTTATCAGGAATTCGTCGTCCGATGTCTCCTTGCCCGATACGGTAACTCTCCTGCCTTCGATCTTGAGCCTTCCCTCGGCAAAAAGCTGAATGGCGCGGGAGTAGATCTTGTGCTCCTGCGCGAGGATGCGTTCTGAAAGGCTCTCCTCGGTGTCGTTGTCCAGGACCGGCACCACGGCCTGAATGATGATGGGGCCGGTGTCCATGCCTTCATCCACGAAGTGGACCGTGCAGCCCGAGAACTTCACCCCATGCTCCAGTGCGGCCTTCTGGACGTGAAGGCCGGGGAAGGCCGGGAGGAGCGCCGGGTGGATGTTCAGGAGGCGGCCCGGGTAGGCCTTGATCAGCGCGGGGGAGATGATGCGCATGAACCCGGCAAGACAGACAAGCTCCACGCCGTGTTTCCGCAGTTCCTGTACGAGTGCGTTGTCATAGTCTTCCCGCCTGTTTCTGTATCCTTTCGCGCTCACATGGACGCCGGGAATGTTGTGCTTTCGCGCCCGCTCCAGCGCATAGGCATCGGCCTGGTCGCTGATGACGACGGCAACCTCGGCGGAGACTTCGCCTTTCTCGATATTGTCGATGATCGCCTGGAGATTGGAACCCCGGCCGGAGACGAGCACGCCGAGTTTGACTTTTTTCATGATGACTCCTGGAAATAAGGGGCATGGGGCAAGTAGCATGGTGCAAGGGAAACCGTTACCCCTCCTTGACTCTTGCTACATGACCCTTGTTCCTATCTTTCCTCGTACTTCACGATCTGTTTGCCCTTTACGATCTCACCGATGTGATAAGCTTTCTCGCCCAGCTTCGCTGCCTTTTTTATTACTGCTTCGGCCTGCTTTTTCGGCATTGCGAGCACCAGCCCGATCCCCATATTGAAGTCGCGGTACATTTCGTTGTCGTCGACCTGGGCCTTTTTCTGGATGAGTTTAAAGATGGGAGGTATGTCCCAGGTCCCCTTCCTGATCGCGGCCTGAGCGCCTTTCGGCAGCATGCGGGGCGTGTTTTCGGTGATGCCGCCCCCGGTGATGTGCGCCATGCCGCGGATGTCGAATTCCTTTAGCAACGTCATGACGGTTTTGGCGTAGATCCTCGTGGGAGTAAGCAGCACCTCGCCGAGCGTCGCGTGTCCCAGTTCGGAGAGCGTGTCCCGGACCCCGTAGCCCGCTTTTTCGAGCAGGACCTTGCGGACGAGTGAAAAGCCGTTGCTGTGAAGGCCCGACGAGGCAAACCCGACAAGCTGATCGCCGGGTTTTATCCTCGAACCGTTGATGATCTTCTTTTTTTCGACCACGCCCACGGCAAAGCCGGCGAGGTCGTATTCGTTTTCACTATAGAACGACGGCATCTCCGCGGTTTCGCGGCCGATGAGCGCGCAGCCGGACTGCTTGCAGCCCTCCGCGATGCCCTTCACGATGTCCGAGTGTTCCTGGGGCTTCAGCTTGCCCGTGGCGAAATAATCAAGGAAGAAAAGGGGTTCCGCGCCCTGGACGATGATGTCGTTTACGCACATGGCCACGAGGTCGATGCCGACGGTGTCGTGTTTGTTCGTGAGGAAGGCGATCTTGAGCTTGGTGCCCACGCCGTCGGTGCCGGAGACCAGGACCGGGTCCTTGCACTTTTTGAGCGCGAAGAGGCCGCCGAAGCCGCCGATGTCCGTCATGACCTCGGGGCGGAAGGTGGACTTTACAAAGGGTTTTATCTTTTGAACAAAAAGGTCCCCGGCGTCGATGTCGACACCCGCATCTTTATAGGTTATTGCCATGCCCCGTCCTCTCTCGATTTTTCGACGATAGTACCTATAATAGCCATGCCTGTCAACAGGTTTTACGGCGAAAAGAAACAAGAAACGGGCTGTCTGGCGAAGACGCTGCGGAGGGCTTTACGCTATTTGGCTTTCTTCTGTATCTCCTGCACCGTGGCGTTGTCCAGCAATTTCAGAAACTTCGGGTTGGCGGTGAGAGAGGCAACATCGCCCGCCTTTACCGCTTTCATGATCTCAGGGTCTTCGAGGGCTTTCTTGAACTCGGGGTCGTTTTGCAAGGACTGGATAAGACTCATGATTTCCGGGTCCGACATCATTTTTCCCTGGAGTGCCTTCACTTCCCCGGTGGGACCGGCGCCCGCATTCGGGGATTTTGCGCGGATCGCACGGATCTTCGCTTCTTCCAGCTTTATCGTGCCGAGAGTGTTCGACTTGATGGTGTAGACCCCGCTGCTTAAGGACAGCACTTCACCGTTGATGATGCTGCCGTCAATCAGCTCGATCTCCCGCACTTCTCCTGCATGGGCTATCGGCAGGGAGAGGGCCAGGACAAGAAAAAAACACAGGATAAAACGCATTTCCATTCTCCTTTTCCACGGGCTGAATTCGGCTGAATTCCTTGGAAGCTTATTCCAATTCAGCCCTGCTGTCAAGACGGGATGCTGGGTCGTCCGTGCCTGCCGCATGGTGGCTCGAATTGGAGTTGGCGAGCCGTGCGGAGATCGCGTGTTCACGGCCGAGGATGCGGGGTTGCTATATGCTATATTATATATTGA
>DAIDTZ010000421.1 GCA_027456925.1 Nitrospirota bacterium | reverse complement strand
CGGACCCGCGAGGCGCCGACGCCGACGAACATTTCCACGAACTCCGAGCCGTACATCTAAAAGAATGGCACCTTGGCTTCGCCGGCCACGGCCTTGGACAGGAGCGTTTTTCCCGTGCCCGGAGGGCCGACCAAGAGCACGCCCTTCGGAATGCGGCCCCCGAGCTTCGTGAACTTGTCCGGATGACGAAGGAACTCGATGATTTCCATGAGCTCTTCCTTGGCTTCGTCCACCCCGGCCACGTCGTCGAAGGTGACCTTCACCTCGCTCTCGCCGTAGATCTTGGCGCGCGACTTGCCGAAGCTCATGAAGGTCTCTCCCGGCCCGCCGGCGCTCATCTTTCTGAACACGAAGCTCCAGATGATCATGAGCACGGCGAGGGGCAGGATCCAGGTGAGCAGGAAATCCCTGAGCCAGTTCTCGGAAATCTCGCCGCGGTAGGCGATGCCGCTGGCGTCGAGGTTTTTCACCAGGTTGTTGTCATCGACGCGCACTACGGTAAAGGGTTTTTCCTTTTCGCCTGCCTTATCAGGAACGCGGACCCCGCGAATGTGGTCCCGCGTGATGACCAGATCTTTGACTTTCTTTTCCGTCAAAAGCGTTTTGAAGGTGCTGTAGGGAACGTCTTCGGTGGGGGGTTCGGAAAACAGGCGGAACATGCTGATGAACATCAGCACCGCGAGAAGATAGAAGAGAACCTGAGAGCTTCGCTTCATGAGAGACCTCTCTTTCGCGGAAGGGGCGGGGAAATGCAAATCAAAAAACCGGACAATCGGAGAAACGAAGAAGCGCAAACAGGGGCGGTTCTTTTACAGCGCGGCTACATCCGGCCTGATACGCCGACGCCGAAGAAAAAATGCGGACCTGTTGACGGAGTCCATAAGTGCGATGCCTTGTCGGCCAGGAGCGGATACTGATAGATGATTTCGTCAAGCAACTTGGCTTTCCTGCCGATAACTTCCCCGACGAAGGTAATCAGCCGGCCCGGGTGGTAGACTGCCGAATCCAGAAACTGGTCCGACTGGACAAGAAAGCGCCCTTCTGTCCTGTCCGTGTCGAGCGGCCTCCCGTCGTTGTCCAGGGGTTGCTGCAACACCTCGATGAGCGTTCCCTCTTTTACATTTTTTGAAGAAACAATGACGCCCCCTAGCATGACCCAGGTGCCCTTGAATTTATCGGGATCGCTCCGAAGCTCTTTATACGAAACGCGCCTGTCGATCCGATCGGTCAATTCCCTCGGAAAAACAGGAGCGCATCCGGAAATCCCTACTCCCGCGACGAGCAGTAAGATCAATCCTCTCAGCCGCAAACTTCGTTCCATCATAACTGCCTCCCGTGGCGCGAGCGTCCTTATCACCACGTGCTTGGCGCGGGGCTTTGTTGGGGGTCATAGAGCGGGTCCATTCACTGCGGCCTGTCCCAGGACCGGCTCTGGCGCCCCCAGAGCTTCAGCTCTTTCACGATCACCACGGGGTAACTGTACTCCCGTTCCCCCAGCGCCTTGCTGCGCGTTCCCGCGATCTCAGCGGCAACCGTGATTTCTCTGCCCGGCGCGTACACCATGGCGTCGAGATAACCGGGATGGACGGCAAGAAAATACCCGCCTGTCTTGTCCGTGCGTTTCGGCTTGCCCCAGTAATCAAGAGGCTTCTCGAGGATCTCAAGCACCGTGCCCTGCGGCGTGTTGCTGGTCTGCTCGATGGTCCCGCCGAGGATAATGATTTTTCCCTTAAAGGTATCGGGGTCTGCCTGAAGCTGGCGGAAGGTGAGGGTCTTGTCGGCCTGCGCCGTCATCTCGGGAGAGATGGCGTAGGTGCAGCCTTGCACGAGCAGGACGAAGAAGCCGAGCGCAATCGTGGTTTTTTTCATTTGCGGCATCTCCCGCGGCAAACCGTCCAGCGGCCGACCACCGGGGAAAGAAGCCTCTCGTTACGCCCCGGCCCGCTGCTCCGCTTCCTGTTCGATCTTTTTTCGCACCGGGACCGGCATCTCCAGCCCTCCAGATCGAAATTGCCAAGCTCTTTCGCTAAAAGGTTGACTTTCTCGCTGTTCTGAAGATGCTTGTTGATAATGATCCGGCGGGTCTCCATGACCCGGCACGACCCACCCTTCGATGTTTTCAAATCATCGTAGGATACTTTGATCGACAGCGCTTTTGCCACATTTTCCAGATCAGTGAGCGTAATTTTCATTTCAATGCTTCTACATTCAAGTATAGCAGATTTATGCGTGGAGGTGATTACCGCGATCCAATGCAAACCCAGGCGGGAGATTCCGCGATGCTTCTCTGTCGCGTCCTGTTGCCGGCGGAATCGATTTTCCCCGCCACCGCAGGGAGACGTCTACGCTTCTTCCTTGTGAATTTCCAAGATGCTCACCACGCTGATGTTGGCATCCTTGAGCGCTTTCTGGACGTCCGCGAGCTTGGCATCCTGAACCTTCAGAATGAAATTCGTTTTCGTTGCCATGATCGTGCCTCCTAAAGAAAAATGAGTTCTGCCGCACTGCGACAGGCATAAATTAGCACAAACCCGGCGCGGAAGTCAACACTGAAAAGGGTTGCGGGCCGGGTCGTGAGCTGCGCCGCACAAACCGCCCAAAAAAAGCGACTGCTGAACCAAAAAGCGACGCGATCCGCAACATCGCTTTCGCACAATGAAAAAAGTCCCGCGATTTTTGCGACGAGGGGAAAATGCAGGCAACGAACGGCGCGGCTCCCCCATCATGACGCGACGACGCGTTTACCCTGTCCCTTGGCGCTCGAAAAGAGCATACCCGAAAAATACCCCGACGAAATGGCAAAATTTCGCTTGCTATTTTAAAATAACGTGTATATACTTTCCCCCAATAGCGAGCACCTAACCTGCTCCGAGCAGTTAGAAATTTTAGTTTATTTCTTCAAAGGAGGAATTTTATGGCAAAAGCCATGACGAAGTCTCAGATTGCGGACCACGTTGCGAAGAAGGCAGACATCAAGAAGAAGCTGGCGGTACAAATTCTGGAAGACATCGCGGCACTTGCATACAAGGAAGCGAAGAATGCCTTCACGCTCCCCGGTCTCGGCAAGCTCGTGTTGGTGCAGCGCAAGGCTCGCATGGGCAGGAACCCCCAGACAGGCGAGGCCATCAAGATTCCGGCTAAGAAAGTCGTGAAGTTTCGCGTGGCCAAGGCCGCAAAAGAGGCAATCCTCGGCAAGAAGTAATTTTTCTATCCTATTTTTATTTTAACCATAAAGGCATTCCGGCTATCCGGAATGCCTTTTGTGTCTTGAAACGCCGAGGCACATGCCGCACCGAGGCAGGGCATGCGAACGGCAGATGATGAAGCGCTTCGCTTTTTCCTCCGCCTGCCGTGGCTTTTTTTTGAATCCCACGACTTGCAATACCCCGGCTTTCTCCGGGGGGCGCATCATTAACGGGAGCCTCCGGCTCCTGCCTGAGGGGACCTTATGGACATCATTCTTTTCATTCTCTATCCGCTCGCTCTCATCGGTCCCCGGTTTATTCTGCCGGCGCTGGGAGTGCATGCCCTGTTCATTGTGCAGAGCGCAGTGCGCTTCGGAAGAATTCCGCTCATCGGCCTGCGCGATACGCTCGGCTTCCTCGCTTTTGCTGTCGGCGTTGTTTACGCCGTCGCCGGGAGGAAGCGGAAGCGGGATCTGCTTACGTTTATCATTGTCCCGCTGATACTCCTGCTCCTCGCGGGTTCGCGTGCCGCGCCGGCGATGTCGGGACCGCTGCCG
>DAIDTZ010000420.1 GCA_027456925.1 Nitrospirota bacterium | reverse complement strand
CTTCTTCTGTG
Organism: Nitrospirota bacterium; assembly: GCA_027456925.1. Taxonomy (GTDB): domain Bacteria; phylum Nitrospirota; class UBA9217; order UBA9217; family UBA9217; genus JAJYKN01. The sequence goes on along the minus strand of DAIDTZ010000420.1, from coordinate 10,005 downwards.
TCTAAGTGCTTTTTCTATGTTAATACTTGTCCTCACTGTTAAATGGTTCGTACTGCACGCGCACGATGGTGATCACGGAGTCGCCTTTCGGCTTCTTCACGATCACCTCGTCGCCTTCCCTCTTTTTCATGAGCGCCCGTGCCATGGGAGAGTCCATGCTGATGAGCCCCTTGGCAGAGTCGAACTCGTCAGGCCCCACAATGCGGTACTCGCTCACGTTCCCTTCTTCGTCCTCAAGCCGCACCCAGGCGCCGAAAAATACCTGGGAGATGTCCGCAGGAACGGTATCGACAACAACGATATCCTCCAGCCGGTTCTTCAGATGGTGGATCCTGGCGTCGATCTCGCGGAGCTGTTTTTTGCGGTAAATATACTCCGCGTTCTCGGAACGATCGCCCTCTGCAGCCGCGGCAGCAAGCGCTGCCGTCACCTCGGGACGTTTGGCGTGCCAGAGATATTCGAACTCGTCGGAGAGCTGCTTCTTGCCCTCGGGCGTTATATACTTGGAACCGGGTATTTGAGGCGAACGGTATCTGCTCATTGGGAGAATATACGGCATCAGGGCAAAGGAAGCAAGATGGAAGGAAAGAGGGGAACAGAACGCCTACTCGGGATTCAAGCTTGGCCATTCCAGCAAAGGCTGGAATAAAACTTTTTCAGGACTTCTGGATGCCGGATCAAATTCGATATGACAAAAAGGATTTAATACAGACTTTTTAATTCAAAGTTCGTCTGACAACCCGCGTTTCCTTGCTTATCTTATACCGCTTGCCCTCGTCGATCAGGTTTTCAAAACCAACCACATCCCCGCGCTGGAGTCTGCCGAAGACGTCGTTGCCCTGCGTCTCATCTTTATCCTGCCGCGTGATCAATTTTCTTCCAGCCTCGCCGCAGATATAGAATTCAATCTTTCCTTTTGAAACCAGGGGCTCGCTCACCACGCGAAATGCGTTCTCCCCGTACAAGTCAAGGAGGGACTTGCCGTCTTTGCGCACCACCAGGCAGGAAAACTTGAGCGAGTCCTTCCGAAGTCCGGTGAGCTTGTCCAGTTCCTGGATCAATTCCGGTTCGTCCCAGGGTAGGTCCTCGTGGCACCAGTCTTTCGGGTTCGCAAGCGCAGGGCATGCGGCATGGCACAGGCAGGGGGCATAGAGAGCGAAACCCGCACCCACGAGCCCGTCCCGGACGGCAAGCAGGTCCCGCGCCGTCTCGCGGAGGGCCGGTTCGATGATGATGCAGCTCCCGTCATCGGCAAGAAAACGCTTCAGGAGGTCCGCCACAAGCGCGGTCCGCCTGGCGATCCGGGCCTCATCATGGATGAAAATTTCGTTCAGCACATTCGAGAGGATGATCAGGTCGAAGGTCGTCTCGGGAAGGCGCGGCGCCTGCTCGATGGCTGAACGGATGGTTTTCAACGAGGCCTCGAGCTCGCTCGTACTTTTGAATGCAGCAACGAGTTCCCCGGCCATCTTCAGGTTCTCGGCCACCTGGTCAACGGCCGTGAACTCGACCCTCGGCCGCTTCTTGGCTGCGGCAAAAAATTCCAGCACGCCGAGCATTGCCGTTCCCGGACCGCAGCCAAGGTCGAGGACGCGGAGCGGGTCCTGGTCCAGCAATTTCCCGGAATGCGCTGCAAGCTCGCGAAGCGGCGCCTGAATTTTCGCGAGGTTCGGAGGCAGGTAATAGGCCTCGTAGGCTTCCCGCAGCCCCCGGTCCTTCAAATAGGCCGCGGACAGGCTCTCGCGTTCCCGAGTCAGGAGGCGCGAGAGGCGAATGACATCAGCCGCCAGGGCCTTCAACTCATCATGAGACCGCGTGCGTATCATCGTGGTGTTCTTATACCATGTTCCATCACATATTTCCAGCGGCTGTTAAAAAGCCCTTTTTTCACTCTTCGGCAAGCCTGTCCCAGACACCGTTCATCCTTCGACAGGCTCAGACGAACAGAGGGAAACGCGAAGTGCGGGCCGCGGCGATAAAACAAAAAAATTGACATTTTTTTTTCGTCCTGTAGAATTGACATACGGCAGGAATACCGGCTGCCGGCAACGCCGTCACCGCTCATCGGCATCGCATTTTTAGGTGACCCGGCTTCATCTCCGCGCCCGCACGAATATCATGAGCCTACACATCGGAAAAAAGCTTTTCATTCTTCTTGCGCTGGGGCTATGCTCTCTTGCGTTCCTCGGATATCTTTTTTATGCTGATGCCACGTTGCATACGGTCCTCGGCGCCGCCGGCGCGCCCGGCCATTCTGTCTTTAAAACGCTCGGCAGCCTTCGTGCCGACCTGAAAGACATCGAGACAGCGGAGCTGAGATACGCGCTGTCCGGCGACCCCGACGTAATCACTGCTTACCAAAGCGCCACGACAGGAGTGCACCGTTCCCTCGGGGAGCTAAAGGCCGCATTCGCCGGCGAAACAGCCCGCAGGAACGAGCTTGCCCGCTTGGAGCTCCTTTTTGCGGGCCGACTGCAATCGGCGGAACAGGTCATCACGGCCCGAAACACGGGCGGGTGGAAGGCCGCGGAATCCCAGGTGCGCATCGGCTCAGGCAAACAGCAGTCGAAACAGATCGAGGCCCTGCTCTCCGGCTTCGAACAGGACGGGTTCAGGGCAGAGGCATACCAGGACCGGGCACAGGCGGAGAGCTTACGGAAGGGCATGGTTCTCGTCAGCGCGGGATTTGGCGTGTTGCTCGTGGTCCTGCTCCTCGCCGCCGCTCTGGTCGGGCGCGAATTGGGGCAGCGCCGGAAGGCGGCGCGCAGTCTCCTTGAGCTGAGAGAGCGGAACCGGCTCTTCGCTGAAGGGCTGAAAGACGCGTCTCTCTTCATGCTCGACGTCGACGGAAAGATCGCGCAGTGGGACACGGCATCGGAACGGCTGCAGGGGTTCTCAAAGCTGGACATCGAGGGCCGGCATTTTTCCGCTCTCTTCCCCGAGGAAGACATCCGCCTCGGAAAACCGGCCCATTGCCTGAAACAGGCCGAACTGGACGGCCGGTATGAGCACGTGGGATGGCGGCTTCGCAAGGCCGGTTCCCTGTTCCACGCCTATACCGTCATTACTTCCGTCAAAAGCCGGTCGGGCGCTCTTCGAGGCTTTTGCGTCGTGACCCGGGACGTAACGGAGCAGAAGCGGAGCGAGGAACTGCTGAAAAAACTTGCACTCACCGTGGACCAGACCTCGGGCGTTGTCATCATCACGGACCGGAACGGCAACGTCGAATTTGCAAACCATGCGGCCGAAGAAGTCACCGGCTATACGCGGGACGAACTCGCATCCAGCGGCCTGGACCTGCTTCTGGCCCGCGAGCAGGATGAAAAATTGCACCGCGAGATGTGGAACACCGTTCTTGCCGGAAAAACGTTCCAGGGTGAAGTAATCAATGTCCGGAAGAGCGGGGAATTGATCTACCTCGAAGAAGTTGCCACCCCCATCAAGGACGGCCGGGGAAAGGTCACCCATGTGGTCTTTACGGGCAACGACCTCACGCCGATCAAGCTCATGCGGACCAAGCTCGATTTCCTGTCTTCCTACGACGCGTTGACGGGCCTTCCCAACCGGGACCTGCTTGCCGACCGGCTGAGCCGCGATGTGAACCGGTCAGAGGGGGCCGGGCAAGGACGGGGGACCATCGCCGTCCTGGCCATCGATATTGACCGGTTCAAGTATATCAACGAGATCTACGGACTGGATGCCGGCAACAAGGTGCTGAAGCAGGTTGCGGAAAGTCTTTCGGTTTCGGTAAGCAAGGGCGACACGGTTGGCAGGTTGGGAAGCGACGAGTTTGCCATTGTCCTGCATGACATCAGGCAACCCGCGGAGGTGGTCCTGTTCGTGAAAATGATCATGAAGAACGTTCCGCAGATCATCATGTCCGGGGGAGAAGAGATTTCCGTGACCCTTGCCGCCGGGATCGCCATGTTCCCAGCCGACGGGAGGGACGCGGGCACGCTCATGAAGAACGCGGACACTGCCCTTTCCACGGCAAAAGACCTGGGCAGAAACCGCTACCAGTTCTACACGGCCGGCATGAATGAAGGCATCTCCGAGCTTGTATTCATGGAGCGGCGGCTTTCCGAAGCGCTCAAGAACGCGGAATACCGTCTCACCTTCCAGCCCTACTGCCACCTGTCCACGCGAAAAGTTGCAGGCGCCGAGGCGTTGCTGAAATGGAACAACGAGGAGTTCGGCGAGGTCTCGCCGTCAAAGTTCATTCCCCTGCTTGAGGAGACGGGCCTGATCATCGACGTGGGCCGGTGGGTCCTTGCCACGGCATGCAGGCAGATCAAAGACTGGACGGACCGTAACGCTCTCCCCATATCGGTAAACCTCTCACCGTCGCAGTTCCGACATGAGTATCTCGTCGAGACCATCGAAAGCATTATCCGCGAGTCCGGCATCGATCCCCGTCGCCTGACCCTTGAAGTCACGGAAAATACCTTCATGAAGGACCAGACCTTTGCCGTCACGGTGCTTCGGCGGCTCAAGAGTCTCGGCGTCCTGATCGCCATCGACGACTTCGGGACCGGCTACTCGTCCCTCAGTTACCTCAAAAAATTCCCCATCGACTATGTGAAGATCGACCAGTCCTTTGTGAAGGATGTAGCCGTTGATCCCGACACCATGTCGCTCGTCACCGCCATTATCACCATGGCCCACAGCTTGAACCTGAAGACGATCGCCGAATGCGTTGAGACCGAGGAACAGTGGAATATCCTGCGCCTGCTCAAGTGCGATTTGGCCCAGGGATACCACTTCAGCCCGGCCGTCCTGCCGCGGGATTTCGAAAAGTTGATAGCGTAACCCTGCCGTTTCTCCGGCATCCACGCACGAAAATTCCCACCACGGGCATTTGACCGCAGTTTGGTGGTGATAAACGCCGTCGCCCGGCGTGCCGAAATTGATCAAGCGTTATACGCCATAAGAACTACCGTAGGCGATACTGATAGGGGGCGCTTTCCAGAGAAACTAAGATTATTGAGGTGCGAACCTGAGGGAGCGAACGCTTTGCGCGGTATTTACCTTCACGAGATCCTTCTCTCCCGGGGCTCGCTTGCATCAAGACCGTTGAACTCCCGTCCGAATCTTTCTTTCAGGGAGGCTATCAACATTCCCATGTCGCCCTCGGGATCGAAGGGCGCTTGTCCCGGCTGCTTGCTTAGCTTGCTTTGAAAACATTCGTCTTCCGCTTGCGTGAGGTGAATGAACTGGATGCCTCCCCGGTACAGCAATCCCTCCAGTCTGCACCAAATAAGAACGCCGTATTTTTTCCCGTAGAGGCTCTCCTTGAACCAGATAAGGCCCGGCTCGATCCCCTGTTCGGACGCTATTCCAATGCCGGTCGCGCTGATATTCACGATCCTGGCAAAGTAATCCCTTGCCCGGGGATTCTGAAAAGTGACGACCCCCAGGGAGCAGTTTCTTTCCAGGGGGACCGAGTAGCGCTTTAGTCCCTTCCGCTGATTGTGTTTTACAGTATCCATCAGGTGAATTCCTCAGGGCACGCGGATCTTTTTATGGGCTTTTCTCATCGCTTCAATGAACTTCTTTGTCGGGAACTTCGCTTGCACGCTGCCCTCGGGAGCAACGATCCCGTCGGCTACGTCATTGCGAGGAGCGTTTTTCGCGACGCGGCAATCTCAAGCTTATTATTTTAACTGCGAGATTGCTTCGCTCGCAAAGGCAGCTAAAAGCCTGCTGGGAATTTGGCGGCCTGAGCCGGTCCCCGGCTTGCGGCGGCATAAGGTGCTTTGGATTCATTATCCCATTTGCCCTGCGGGAAAACAACGTTTATAATCAAACTAGCGGGTCGCTGAACTGCTTTTTCAGCCGCTTGCTTCGAAAGGCGAGATCAACAGGATATGGGTGTGCAAAAAAAAATAGCGTTCTGGTCATTGGGGGTGCTTTCTCTCCTAGCGGTCTTTTTCCTGTTCGTCCTTGTGTTTGCGCCACTCTATCTCAATACGCCCTCGACAAAAGAAAAGATCGAAACCGTCATTTCCCGGCAGCTGGGCGGTTCCGTGCGCTATCAACGGCTCACGATTGCCCTGTGGCCCCTGCCCCATGTCATTTTTCATGAGGCGCGTCTCTCAATACCCAAAACAGTTTCGGGAACGCTCAAGATCATAAGCATCTACCCCCAGCTGTTTCCTCTCATGAAAGGGGACCTGCTCCTCTCCCGGATTCTGGTCCAAGAACCGGACCTTTCGATCGCGCTTCCGGAAACCGTCCAGGCGGTTAAACCGGAGGCCCTCTCGCTGCCGGAGGTAAAGAAGAACGTCCTGCTCCTGCTCAAGTACCTTGCGGAGATCGGGCCGGGTCTTGTCGTTAAAATGGACCAGGGCGCCCTTAAGTTCACCAGAAAAAACCATCTTCTGCTTTTCCTGCAGAATGCGGCTGTGCGGTTTAACGCTCCGCCGGGAACAATGGACATCACGCTCAGGGCACAGGCGGAACCCTGGGGCGCTTTTTCCATGAGCGGCAAATATTCATTCAACGACGACAAGGCGGAAGTAAAAGACCTTGCCCTTACAGCGGGGCGCTCCGCGCTTTCCGGTTTTTCCGCCGGCCTTTCCTGGAAGAACGCGCCGCGTCTGAACGTCGTCTCAGGCAGGGCGACCTTCGCGCTCGCCGAATTGTATCGATGGCTGTCCTCGTCAGGAACGGTGACCGCGTATGTGAATGACATGAGATCGTTGTCCGGCGAAGTCACCCTGGCGTCCGTGCAGGCCGATGTCCCGCTGGATCGCCTCGCTGACTCAAAAATGACCATAGCCGGCAAAGCAGGAAATGTCGTCTTGGACTGGGGCCCTCTTCCCGCCCCCCTGTCCGTGACCGGCCAATTCATTGTCGAGGAGAACAGGCTGAGGGTGTCCGATTTATCGGCGCACCTGGGCGCCTCGGCATTGTCCCGCATCTCCGCCTCTCTTTCAGACAGAAAAAATCCTGTGATCGAGGTAAAAAGCGGACAGGCCGTAATCAACCTCAGCGAGGTTTTTCTTTGGGGTAAAAACATCGGAGCAATACGGGATATGTTGAAGAAGGTAAAAAACCTGACAGGCATCGTCAGGCTTTCGTCCCTCCATTTCAGCGGACCGCTCTTTTCGCCCCGGACGTGGAAACGTGCGCTTTCCGGAAGCCTCGAACATATCGCGTTGGCCTCGCCGCTTCTTCCCGGTCCATTCGTTGCTTCACGAGGCGACTTCATCATTGCCCAGGACGCGCTTGTCTTCACCAAAGTCCGGGCTTCCCTCCTTGATACGAGAGTTACCGGTTCGGGGGCCTTCCAAGGGGCCCCTCCCGGAATGCGGTCGCTCGACCTGGACCTGAGCGGAGAAGCGGGACAGCAAAGCATGGAATGGGTTTTTGACCGCTTCGCATTGCCGCCGGAATTCATGGTCAACGCTCCCCTGGCTTTTTAAGACACCCATGTGGCGTGGCGCGAGGCATCGGACGCGTCCTTCCGGGGAACGATTGCCATGGCGAGCGGGCCGACCCTTTCACTTGACCTTTCGCGAACCCCGCGGGAGCGTGCCCTCCTGCGCGCTGCGATCGAAGACCGGGGCACAAACGCGATCTTCACCCTGCGCCAAAACGATACAACCACGGCCGTTTCCTTTTCCGGCCGTTTGGCCCAAACCACCTTAAGCAGGATATTCAAGCACGGGACCTTCGGCAAAGGAACAATGGAGGGCGATTTGCGCGTTGCCGTTCGCACGGACCGGCCCGTGGACTCCGCGGCGCAGGGGAAGCTTGCTGGAAGAGACATCGTCATACCCTGGGGCCTCGCGGTCCCGATCAGGGTGGACAACCTTTCTCTCCATGCCGACCGGAACATACTCACCGTTGATTCAGCCGCTCTGACCTGGGGCAAAGATCATTACACGATACACGGCGACGTGAGCGCTTCGGACGCGGGGCTGGTCCTCGATATGGACTTGGACGCCGATACCATAGCCGTCGAGACGATACAGCAGGCCCTTGCCAAAACGAACAAGGAAAGCGCAGGTCAAAAGCCGAGGCCTTCCCGCATGCCTCCTTTGCTCGGAGTCGTCAATGCTCACGCGGCGTCCCTTGCCTTCGGCCGGTATACCTTCAGCCCTGCGCGGGCTGTTGTTTCCCTGAGTCCTCATCAGGTGAACCTGGCATTCACCGAGGCAAAGACCTGCGGCCTCTCCCTGAGCGGAACGCTCGCCTTTTCCGGAGAGGACATTCATTTTGATTTCAAACCCCGGGCAGCGAAGCAGCCGTTGGAGCCGACAATGGACTGTTTGGCGGGCCAGGATGTCCATGTAACAGGCACCTTTGATTTGAACGCGGACCTCCTCGCCCAGGGAAAGAGCGGAGCGCTGCTCCCTTCCCTGGAGGGAACGGTCGACTTTTCGTCAAAAGACGGGAAAATTTACCGGTACCCGGTATTGGCAAAGATCTTTTCGGTGCTGAGCGTTCTGGAAATATTCCGGGGCAAACTTCCCGAGCTGGGAGGAAACGGGTTCCCCTATCACACCATGGTCATAAAGGGACGTTTGCATCAAGGTAAATTCCTGCTGGAAAAAGCGTATATCGGGGGCTCGTCCCTGGACCTCATCGCTCAGGGTGAAGTTGACCTGGTTGCAAAGAAGCTGGACCTCGTCGTGCTCGTATCGCCCTTTTCAACCATCAACTGGATCATCAGGCACATTCCGCTCGTCGGCAAAATTATGGGCGGCACCCTGATCTCGGTGCCCACCAAGGTGTCCGGAGATCTGTCGAACCCGGACGTCACCTTCCTAGCCCCTTCGGCCGTAGGAACGAGGCTCCTGGATTTGCTCGAAAATATTTTGAAGCTTCCTGTCGATATCATCTCGCCGATTTTGCCGAAGGAAAAAGAAAAGAAAGAGCAATAAGACCTTTTAGTCACTTGCGAATAAAATTCTCCACAAAACGGCAAGAATATTTCTCGCAAAGGCGCCAAGCTCGCAAAGAAAGGCCGATCATTCGGTTTTAAAACCAGGATCTAAAGATTTCTTTGCGTCCTTTGCGTGCTTTGCGAGAGAGGCCTTTTGTTTCCGCCTTTTGTTTCCGCTTGTCCGGGTTTAGCAGATAGATGCTTTAGTGCTGTTCGAACATCAGCATTAAGAATTCATTCGAACTCCGGCATCCTTAAAACTTCAGAACGAGAAGTAAACCCGAGAGACTCCAGGGTTTTCATCACCGGCTGCAGATCCTCGACCGTGCGCGTGAGGACTGCGGCGCTCTCGTCTCCAGTTGCCGCCTGCCTCAGCTCCGAAACGAGCTTGAACAGCGTCTTCTTTCTCGGGTATTCCTTCAACCGGATCGGCGCGTTGTCGGCGATCTTAAGTGCCTGGCGCACGAGCCGCAGCGCAACCGGGAAGCCGCCCAGTTCGTCCACCAGCCCCAGCCGCTTCGCGTCCTCTCCGGTCCAGATCCTTCCCTTTGCTATTTTCTCCAGCTCATCCTTCGGCATGTTTCTCCCCTGGCTGGCCTTCGACGTGAAATCGTCGTACACCCGGTCAAGCCATGTTTCCATCCGCGCCCGCTGCTCGGGAGTGAAGTCCCTGGCCTGGGTCCAGACGTCGGCGTTTTTGCTCGTGTGCACCTCGTCCCAGGTCACGCCGAGCTTGTTCCAGAGACCGGTCGTGACCATCTTCCCGCCGAAGACGCCGATGGAGCCGGTGATCGTCGCGGGCTGGGCCACGATCTTGTCCGCGGCCATGGCGATAAAATAGCCCCCGGAGCCGGCAACGCTTCCCATGGACACGATAAGCGGCTTGCCCGCTTTTTTGGCCTGGACGGTCTCGCGCCAGATCGTGTCCGACGCCACATACGACCCGCCGGGGCTGTCGATCCGGAGCAGGATCGCCTTCACTTCCTTGTCCTCCGCGGCCTTCCGGAGCGCCGCCGTGATCGTGTCGGAGCCCATGATGCTCTCGCCCGTGACAGGGTTGTATCCGCTCTTCCCCCGTTCGATCCCGCCCCCGCAGTAGATAAGGGCGCTCG
>DAIDTZ010000419.1 GCA_027456925.1 Nitrospirota bacterium | reverse complement strand
GATTAGCATGGAGTACGGGAAGAGAAAAAGTTGTTAGTTGTTAGTTCATAGTTCTTAGTTCTTGGGTTTGAGTTAAACCAGTTAGATTAGATGCGAAGGAAGCGAGAGACATTCGAGTTCAAGATTCTTGGTTCAAAGTTCTAAGTTCATAGTTATGCGTTCTGAGCTACACTATTTCCGAGGCGATACTTGAACTTGAGGTGATACGAGATGCTGAAACCGACAACCGTTAGAGTTCCTGATGATTTTCTAAAAGAAGTAAACAGGTTTATAAAAGACAAGAAGCTGGACAAGTCCGCCTATCTTCGGGAAATCCTTAAAAAGGGTTTTGAAGATGACATGCGCGAGCGCTTGCTGGCCGAATATCAGGCGGGGGGGCTTTCCGCCGGCGAAGCATGTCAAAAGCTCGGCATCACCATATGGGATTTTCTAGACCTTTTAAAAAATAAAAACATGCCGCTGAATGTCTCTCTTGAAGACTGGTTGGATTCCTCCGGTCTCGTCGCGTAGAGGAGGGTTTTGGAGTCGCTCTCGATCCTTGTCATTTCACGCTCAAGTCCTTCTTATCTTGCCCATTGCTCGACTCAAAAGCTCCCCGGTCGTGATGAGCCTTCCGGCGTCGGCGCACCCGTCCTTCGCATGATCCGCCTGTTCCTGAAGTCAACAAACCCATTTCAGCGCTGTTTCAATAGTAAAAACTCATAAACCGGTTGCATGCCTTCATTCTCGATACTTATTTCGTTTTTGGTAATATTACCTCGACAGAAAACCATGAATCTGGTAAATTATCTCACCTTTCCGCACCACTGCTGAAACGCATCGTACCGCGCCGGCGGAGAAAGCAGCTTATGGAAAAACAAAAGGTGCGGCCCTTATCATGACTTTTTTAAAATTTCTTCCTAAAAAGGTCGTCCTGCTTTTCCTCGGCGACGCGCTCATCATCCTGGGCTCCTACCTCCTGGCCCTGTCCCTGCGCACCGGACATCTGTCGTTACGGCTGACGGACCACTACTATCCCGAGGCCGCCCTCCTGCTGACCTATCTTTTAATTTTCTATATCGCCGAATTCTACGATATGGACTCCGGTTTCGCCAACGCGCGCTATTTCTTCAACCACCTGGCGGGCATGATCTTCGGCAGCCTGATCATGATGCTGCTGTTCTTTTTCATCCCGGCGACGAAATACGGAAGAAGCGTGTTCCTGATCAGCAGCGTCATCATCGCCTTCGCCACGCTCCTCTGGAGGCTCCTGTTCGCGTGGTGGCTTGCCCGCAACCCGATCCGGAAGAAGCGCGTGCTGATCGTGGGCGCCGGCAAGGCCGGAAGGATGCTGTACAACGTTGTCCTGGCCAATCCGCGCTTCGAGGCGATGGGGTTCATGGTCGACGACGATCCCCTGAAGTGGGGGTCGGCCCATCTCCCCCGGGTGATGGGCGGGTGCGCCGCGTTGGGCAACCTCGTCGCTCAGCACGGCGTTGACGTCCTCGTCCTTGCCATGAGCCGCTTTATCGAGCCGCAGCTCCTGAAGGCCGCGCTGGACTGCAAGCTCGATGGGGTCCAGGTCTATGACATGCCGTCGTTCTATGAGCTGCTCGCGGGCAAGGTCCCGGTGGAGCACGTGACGGACTTCTGGCTTGTTTTCACGCCCCTGATGGGCGTAAAGAAAAGTATCTACAACCAAAAGCTCAAGCGCATCACCGACGTGATCATGTCGTTCTGCGGGCTGCTCGCGACGCTCCCCTTGAGCTTCCTGATCGCGCTCGCCGTTAAGCTCGACTCGCCGGGCCCTGTCTTGTACCGCCAGCCCCGGATCGGCCTGAACGGCAAACCCTTCATTCTGTTCAAGTTCCGCTCCATGGCTGCGGGGACCGACCACGACCGGCAATTCGCGGGAAAGCTGGACGATCCGAGGATCACGCGCGTCGGCAGATTCATCAGGCGCGTCAGGCTCGAT
>DAIDTZ010000418.1 GCA_027456925.1 Nitrospirota bacterium | reverse complement strand
GAATCATGGTGTTCCGAGATGAATTGCCGCAGTGTTTCCGCCCATGACGCGGGGATGGGTTCTTCTTCCCATTGCTTGACGACTTGATCGGGAAAGAGGCGGGACGCATCTTCGCAGGCCGGTTTGGCGCCTTGTCCCTGCTCCCCCGCCGCAAGCGCCGCATGAGCGCCCCTGTCCTGCCCGCGGACCCACGAAAGAATTTGCTGGTCGAGCCTCTTGCAGCAGTAGAGAGCATGGATGAGCCTTCCTTCCGAGAGCCTCAGCTCCACATCTTTTCTGTCTGCCAGGATCTCTCGCGCCTGCGCGTCCCTGCCGTCGTTCGAGAGTGCGGTTTCGAGCTTCATGAGTCTTTCACTCAGTCTTTTCCCGAGCGCAAGCGGCCACGCTCTTCTGCCTGTATCTGCTGACGCAGGCAGTTTTGCGATTGCATCCGCGAAGGCCGATGAGGCGCTGATTGCCCCACGGCCGGCGCGCAGGACGTCTTCGTTCATATACCAGAGCTTTTCATCGATGGTGCGAAGCCCGCGCAACCCCTTTTGTTCCGGGAGCGCGTGTGGAGCATTGTCTCGAAGCGCCTTCAGCAGGAGCTGGATTGCCGAGCTCGCGGGCCGGTAGATGAGCTTGTGCCCCGTGTGCCGTCCCCATAACACGCGCGAGGGCTCGGCCCTCCAGCAGGACTCGCACTTGATGCAGTTCTCGAAGTTGACGGAGACCTTGCCGCGGCCGGCTAGCGGCGCGTCATACCCGTATACCCGGGCGGGACAGATCCGCCAAAGAGCGGCCCGGGACATATCCGGCTCCGATGCGATCGACTCCGGCCAGAGTGTCCTGATATGCGACGCTCTTCCGACACGGTAGGTGTTCGTGGCCAGTTTGGACTCGAGACTTGCCGACGGGTTAATTGCGTCTATGTCAGTCGCTTTTCTCTGCGACTGGTTGTACGCCATGACGGGTTCGGCAAGAAGTCGATCCACCGGCGTCTTGAGCACATAAAAACGAAAAGCGTCCCACACCGCTGTCCCGAGCGCGACGAAGAAAAGGAACACCACGAAGGCCGGGAAAACGAGCAAATCCGTCGGCTTCAGCGCGCGAACAATGTTGAGGATCGCGAGGGCAAACTTGTCTTCGACAGGCTTGTTGTCGTTGGCATAGATCTGCGAGATCGCCTGCAGCAGGGCGGGGGAGAGCCGCTTGACGAGCGAACCGGTCGGCCAGGGCAGAGAGGCAGCATCTCTTTTTTCTCCGGAGATGCGCAGGAAGATTTCGAGTTTCTGATCCGGGGCAGGCGCCCGCTTGAAAAGGTTCGCGGCCCAGTGGGCGATCGTAAGCGGATTGATCGTCGCTTTCACGAGGGGCTTCCAAAGCCTGAGCGCGCCCATCGCGCGCAGGGCATCAACGGCCGATTCCCTGATCCCCTGAAAAGAAAGAATATGGCCCCTCAGGAAGCGGCCTGTGTCGATTACCTCCCGGCCTGACAGGAAATGCATGCTGCCGCAGGCCAGGTCCGCGGTCCTGTTGAAAAGCACGCTTGATTTCCCGAAATAGGCCGGCCACGCGGAAAGATACCGCGCGTTTTTTGCGTATACGCTGTCGAAAAGCGGAGCAAGGTATTCCGAATTCAGGCTTTTGGCGTCAAAGGTCTTGCCTTGCCTGAGGATATTCTTGACTGCCCGGGCGAAATAGAGTCCCGTAGCCGATGCGGGGCCGGTGAAGTTCGGGAACGGAAGGTCCAGTCCAAGCCCCGCCGATGCGCCGCCCACGGCAAGGCCGTCCTCAACGAGTATGGGCCGCTCGCGCCATCCGCCGCTCCGGATGATCTTCGTGCCGTAGGCCGAAAGGGTCGCCCCTTCCGTGAGTTCCCGCAGATAGGGAAGGGTGCGCATCCATTCGTAGAGCTTGTCGTGGTCGCCCTGGTAATGGTCACGGAGATTATCGAGCGGGACCACATAGCCGATCGAGAGACTGTCGCGGTTCGTGTACAGAAAACCGCCGACGTTCAGCTTCGCGGTCCTGCCCGAGATCGACGGGTTTCGCAGGAGCAGTTCGTAGGCCGCTCCCTCGCCCGGCCTGAGCCTGAACCGTTTTTCGATCTCATCGGAGGAGAGCGTGAGCACGGCTTTCACGCCCTGGAAAAAGTGCGGTTGGGCCACCCGCTCGAGCTGCTCCGAGCGGACGAGGTGAGAGGCGTCTCCTTCCGCCAGAAAGACGACATCGGCGTAGAGCGGCCCGCGGTCCGTCTGGACGCCGATGACCCGTCCCTCTTTTCTGATGAGCGATGTGACCGTTGTCTCCGTAAGAAGAACCGCGCCTTTCAAGCGCGCGAGGTTTGCGAAATAGGGATCGTACACCGGCCGGAGCACGGTATAGCAGTTCGTGAAGACGCCCTGATCACTGAGTTCGACGCCGACAAGGTCCAGCCCGTTGTGCAGGAGCGTGCCGCGGCGCGCGACCCGCCGTTCGAAAGGCGCCTGCTCGACAGCCTCTGGGCCGAAGCTGTCTCTGTGCGCAAGGTTTTCTGCGAAGTATACGCAGCCGGACCAGTTCTCGGCCCCGGCGTACACGCCGGCCTCGATCAGCGCTACGGACACGCCGGCGCCTGCAAGAGAGCCGGCTGCGGTGACTCCCGCGGGGCCCGCGCCGATCACAATAACGTCGAAAAGGTAATGCTTCATGGCCGCTCCTTGTCTCTGGGCATGGTTGAATGAGGTGTGCTTCCGGATTGCAGAGGAATGATTTTTTTTCGGGCCTTGAAAAAATTATAGCAGAAACCTTCTGTGATAACCATGAATATCAAAGGCCCCCCCATGATACAAGCCCCAGATGCTTGACAGCGGGGGTTGTTTGGCGGCATAATGCCTCCGAACGCACACAGAATGCATGATCAGTATTTTTGCAAGAACGATGTCCTTGCTCTTTCCGTCAGTCGTGTGCCTCCGGAGGCTTGCATGAAAAATACGTTGTCCCTTGTCGCCATTGCCGCTGCAATTCTCCTCTTCCTTTTTTTCCTGTCTTCAGGCAAAAAAGCGCCTGTTGTTCCGGCTGACGGCGTCCATAAAGGCGCGCTCACCGACGCGGCCTGTGTTCTGTGTCACGCGCCGGGCAAGCAGGCGCCGCTCAAGAGCACTCACCCGCCGAAGGAGCAGTGCCTGATCTGTCATAGGCTGAAATAAGGCCGCACACTGCATACGCGCGTGCTCTAAACGCCGAGTGCAGGAGAAGTTCCCGCATTTCTCTGCACGCTCTGATAGGTGTAACGCGTTTTTTCTTCAGGTAGCTCGCGGAAATGACCGGCGGCAATAATTCTCAAATTATAAAATCACTTCATCTGAAAATCATAACTTCCCCCAAAAATATATTTTACTGAGATTTTCTTTGACAATCCAAAGCGTACTCTTTAATATTCTGAAACATTCTGGAGTTTTCCCTGCACAAGATCCAGATGATCGACTACTGCGGCAAGACCTTTCTTTATCACGGCATGCTGCGGGGAGGAAAAATGGAAGGTTATCGCTATCAACAGTTTGCCTATTTGATCATGCCGCTCACCGTGGGGATCGAGCTGTTCCTGACAGCGCGCACCGAACGGAAAAAAAACGGCAAGGAATCAGCCAAGACCGTGGTCATGGACGCGTTCGGCTATGTGTTTCTGGGGATCATACCCGCTCTGTTCCTGTTTACGATCTACAATCTTGAGAATCACCGGTTATTGCCCATGACGCTGGTCCTCCACCGGCTTGACCGTTACTGCGTCATGTTCTTTTTTCTTGGCTCTTGGTGGCAGGTGTTTCTTATTACCTCTTTGCGGGCGATGCGCGCCGCCAACCGCGATGCCAAGATCTTTCTGAGCGTGTGGGTGCCCTATCTCGCTTTCGGTGTCTTCATTTCCGCGCTCATCCTATGGGCAGCCCCGTGGAACCTCATGTGGGTGTCGGTCTTCTGGTTTGTTTCCACCTTTTGTCTCTTTGCGGCCATCGGCGTGCCCCCTGCCAAGCTGGCAAAGATTTTCTTCGTTATGGCTATCCTTGTGCTTGCCGCTGAGAACTTCTTCTTCATTATTTTTGATGCAATCGTGTAAGTAACTGCCCGCGAAACAGCCGGACGCCTGCACAGGAGACATGGTATACTGTGTCATAGCGTTGCCGGCTTTTTTTGTTTAGTACGTGGGACCAGAAGGGACCGGATTATGTTGACTCAATTGGAAATGAAACAGACGCTACTCGTTGCCCTTGAAGCAAATGATTTCGAGACGGTCCGGACTCTTGCGCTGCAAAGCAGAAAAGTACTGAGCGTCCTGGTGCGCCTGGCCTACGATAAGACGAGCCTTACGGGTTGGAGAGCTATCAAGGCGATCGGCCATGTGGCTTCGCTCTACGTCAGGAACAACTACGATTTTCTGCGCGATACCATCCGAAAGCTTTTATGGTCCCTCTCCGATGAATCGGGCGGTATCGGATGGTCGGCACCGGAGATTTTGGGTGAGATCGTTTGCGCTGATCCGAAAAAGCTGGCGGATATCATACCTCTTATTGCCGAGGTTTATTCTGTCGAAGAAAAGGTGTTCAGGCCCGGCGTGCTCTATGCTCTCAAAAGAATCGGGGAGACGTGCCCTGAGTCCATCGAACCTTTTCAGGAAATTGTACTGAGCGGTTTGTCCGAGAAGGACCCGCTTGCCAGAGTTTATGCTCTGGAACTCCTTGCCATGCTCAGGAACAAGCTTGATTCTGCGGTTCTCGGCAAGGCCAGGCAACAGGTTGCCGGTCTTGGACAGGACAGGGCAGAGGTCTGGATATATAAAGATGATGGGTTTGTAGGTCTGGAAGTTGGGGAACTGGCTAGTAGTGTTATAAAACAGTTCGATAACATAGTATGATAAAGTGGTATTACATGACTAAAT
>DAIDTZ010000417.1 GCA_027456925.1 Nitrospirota bacterium | reverse complement strand
AGATAGGCGAGGAGGTGCTTCAACAGTTCTTTCTTGTCATCAACGCAGCCGATGCCCGCGCGGCGGCACTCCACATTGACATGATCGCACCATTCCTTGGGCGCAAAGATCTTGTCGAGGGTGAACAGGGGGCAGACATCGGGATTGCCGGGATCCTGTCTCCGCACCCGGGCGGGATCGGTGACCATGGCCATTACTTTTTTGGTAATCACCTCGGGACTGTCGGAGAGGTAGAGGCAGTTATTGTAGCTCTTGCTCATCTTGCGGCCGTCGGTCCCGGGAAGCTTGGGATACTCGGTCATGAGCGGCTGCGGCTCGGGGAAGACCTCGCCGTAGAACTGGTCGAACCTGCGGCCGATCTCCCGCGTCAGTTCCAGGTGAGGGAGTTGGTCAACGCCCACGGGCACGAAGTGGGCCTTATAGATCAGGATGTCGGCGGCCTGGAGCACCGGGTAGCCTAAAAACCCGTAGGTGTTCATGTCCTTGTCCTGGATCTGCTCGATCTTTTCCTTGTACGTGGGCACGCGTTCGAGCCAGGGAAGGGGCGTGGACATGGACAAAAGCACATGGAGTACCGCATGCTCGGGTATGTGCGACTGCTGGAAGAGCACGGCTTTTTCGGGATCGAGCCCGGCCGAGAGCCAGTCGATCACCATCTCCCGGACGTAGGTCCTGATCTTCGATGTGTCGGCATAGTTCGTGGTGAGCGCATGCCAGTCCGCGATGAAATAGTAGCATTCGTACTGGTCCTGGAGCTTTCTCCAGTTGTCGAGCGCGCCCATGAGGTTTCCGAGGTGCAGGAACCCGCTTGGCTGCATGCCGCTTAAAACGCGTTTTCTGGTCATGGTAGATCCTTCAATAAAATAGTCAGTAGCAGGCAGCAAGTGGCAAGGGAAGTCAAAAAGTCTGTGCCTTGCTACTTGACCCTTGACCCTGTGTTTTACATAATATCCCCACCCAGAAGCAGCGTGAGGATCGGGCGGATAATCGGCGTCATGATCCTTCCGAGCACGCCAAACCCGATAAGAAGCATGAGGAGGAGCATGCCATAGCGTTCCAGGCGGTAGTACAGGGCCGCTTGCCGGTCCGGAAGGAGCCAGTACACGACCCGGCTTCCGTCGAGCGGCGGAATAGGAATCATGTTCAACACGGCAAGAACGACGTTGATGACAACGCCGTAGCCGAACATGAGGGCGAGAGGCGTGCCGAACAAGTCCCAGGACTGCTTCGGCAACGAGCCTTCCAGCGCGGGCATGACGACCCGCAACAGGAACGAGAAGCAAATTGCCATTACGATGTTGATGCCGGGGCCGGCCAGGGACGAGAGCGCCATGCCCTTTTTCGGGTCCTTGAAATTATAGGGATTGATCGGGACCGGTTTGGCGTAGCCGAACACCATCCTGCCGCTCGTAAGGAAAAAAAGGAGAAGCGGCATGATGATGGTGCCGAAGAGGTCGATGTGCGGGATGGGGTTCAGCGTCAGCCTGCCCATGTCCCGCGCCGTATGGTCGCCGAGTTTGTTCGCGATCCAGCCGTGGGCGACTTCGTGCAGCACGATGGCGAAGATAAGCGGCGGGGCCAGGACCACGATCTTTTGTATGGTAGTGAGTTCGTCCATGATTTTTCCCCGTGTAGTCGATGCTGAAACGAAAATTGATACTAAAAGGAAATGCCGGACCTTGTCAAGAAAAAACAGGGAAGGTCATTCTTTTTCGCTGCCGGCGGGAACGAATTTTCCGTCCTGGACCTTTATCAGGAAGAGTTTCTTCTGCGCCTCTCCATTGTCGGGAAAGGAGATGTCGCCGGAAACGCCGTGATAATCCTTGAGAGCCAGCAAGCCGTCCCTGATTGCCTGGGGCGTGTCCTTGTGCTCCTTCAGGAGCGAGAAAATCATTGCCGCGGCATCATAGGCCTGGGCCGCGAGAATATCCGGCTCTTCGTTGTACGCTGACCGATAGGCGTCCCAGATGGGCTTGATCGTTGGATCGTTGCTTTCCGGGAAAAACCCGTCGACGAACACCGCGCCGTTGGCGTACCGCTGAGCGCGGTCGAGCAGGTCCTGGGAATGCCAGTTGTTCGAACCGATCAGGGCCACGCCGGTGATGTTATAAAAAGCGAGCTGGGGAATCAGCAGGCCGACCTGCCCGGCATAGCCGGGAAGGTAGAGCGCGTCGAAACTCGGCGTATAGTCCTGAAACAGCTTTTTCCGTTCCGCATTGTCATCGGGGATCGGAATTTTCCGGGAGCGAAGGTCGATTTCCATTACATTCCGTATGGA
>DAIDTZ010000416.1 GCA_027456925.1 Nitrospirota bacterium | reverse complement strand
TCCGCGAACCACCTTCTCCCAGCAGGTTGCGCAAAGCAACAAGCCCCAGTCAATGCAGGACCTGATCAGCTCCGCGTACCAGGACATGCAGAAGAGCGACCCCCAGTCCGCGCAGGCCTTCATGAACGCGGTCCAGAAGGGCGACGTTTCCGGGGCCAAGAAGATCTATAAGGACTTCCAGGACAAGCAGACTTCGCAGCTTACATCGACGCCAACCGCGACCAACCAGCAGCCCACTCCGCCTCAGACCTCGTCGCTCGAACAGACCCTCTCCGGGAAATCTACTGAAGTACAGACAGCGCCCATGGTCCAGTTCGGGTACGACCTGTTCGACAAGCAGACGTCGCCTTTTATGCCGCCTGCAACGATCCCGGTGGGCCCGGATTATATGATCGGGCCCGGGGACCAGTTCACCCTCACGCTCTGGGGCACGACCGAAGGGATCTTCACCCTCCAGGTCACGAACGAGGGGAACATCACGCTGCCCAAGGTCGGGGTGGTGGCCGTTGCCGGGCTTCGGTTCGGCCAGCTGGAGAAGACCCTGCGGCGCCATCTGGCCGCATATTACCGCGACGTGAACCTGAGCGTTGCCATGGGCAACCTCAGGACCATGACGGTGTACGTGGTGGGCCAGGTGCAGAACCCGGGCAGCTATCCCGTGCCTTCCCTCACCACGGTGTACGGTGCCTTGTTCGCCGCCGGCGGCCCGACCAAGACAGGGACGATGCGCAACATCCAGGTCCTTCGGAACGGCAAGGTGATCAGGACCATCGACCTCTATGATTTTCTCATGCGCGGGGACCGCAGCCAGGACATGAAGCTCCAGAGCGAAGACACGGTCTTCGTGCCGCTCATCGGCCCGGTTGTCGGCGTGGCAGGGGCCGTGGCCCGGCCCGCCATCTACGAGGTGAAAGGGGAGAAGACCGTTGCCGACCTTCTCCAGACTGCGGGCAACATCCTGCCCACGGCCTTCTCCGGCAGGATAGAGCTGGACCGTTTCGTGGACAACCAGCAGCAGGTCCTTTTCGACATCAAGATCCCCGTGTTCTCCGGCGAGGCGTTGAAGCAGGTCCCGGAGCTGAAGGGAAAGGTCTCCAACATGGACGTGATCAAGGTGTTCACCATGTACGGCGACGTATGGGAGACGGTGAACCTCGGGGGCGCGGTAAAGTACCCGGGCCAGTATCAATGGCGGCCCGGCCTCCGGGTGAAGGACATTATCCAGCTCGGCCAGCTTCTCCCGACCTCGGATTTGCGGGCCGGCGAGGTCATCCGCATGTCCGGGGACTTCCGAAGCAGGGTCGTCCTGCCTGTGGATATCGAAGCGCTCATGAAAGGCGACGAGGCCCAGGATATCAAGCTCCAGCCCAAGGACCTGGTGCGGGTCTATACGAAACTCCGCAAACCCGAACTCGTGGGCCTGAGCGGCGAGGTCATGAGGCCGGGCATGTTCGAGATCACGCAGGGCGAGCGCCTGAGCGACCTCCTGCGCAGGGCAGGCGGTTTCACCCCGAACGCCTACCCGTACGGCGCCGTGTTCAAGCGGCCGGAGATCAAGACCTTCCAGGCAAAACAATTGAACGCCTTCGTCGTCACCATGCAGGAGCGGCTCCTCCAGACAGCAGCTGAAAGCCAGGCTGCCGCGGTAAGCACCGAGGAAGCAGGCATCCAAAAGGCCCAGGCTGCGGTGACGCAGCAGCTCCTGGCCAACCTGAAGGCCCAGCAGGACCTTGCCCAGGGCCGCGTGGCGCTGAATATAACGACGGACATCGATTCCTGGGCAGGCACGAAGGAAGACCCGATCCTCCAGGACGGGGACTCCTTCTCCGTGCCCAAGATACCGCAGGAGGTCTCGGTCATCGGCGAGGTGTACAACCCCGGGGCCGTGACCTATCTGGACGGGATGTCGGTCAAGGACTACATCGCCCTGACCGGCGGCTTCACCAAGTACTCCAACAAGAACGACGTCTTCGTGCTCCAGGCAAACGGTTTTGCCGTGAGCAAGCAATCGTCACAAGGCGACCTGGAGAAGATGAAGCTCAGGCCCGGCGACGCGATCATGGTGCCTCAGGAGGTGGAGCGTCACGCCGCCATGCGGAACTTCAAGGACATCATCGACATCCTGTTCAAGACCGCGGTCATCGTGGCTACCCTGGCGGTGCTGCATTTGTAGGGGATAGGCATGGCGCAGGGTGCATGGAGCATGGGGCGGTAGGGCGTAGGGCAAAGAGCAGGGAGCAGAGGGCAGAGAACAATAGTTTTTCTCCATGCTCCAAGCTACATGCTCCATGCTCAATGCCCTATGCAAACACAAAGGGGTAGCGTGTGGCAAAATTCCGATTTCAGGATTTTGAGATTTGGAAAGAAGCCATTGAAATTGGGGATATTCTCTTCGACATTGCAGACAACCTTGAAGAAAAGAAGTTATTTCGATTCGCCGAGCAGCTTCGCAGTGCCGGCATGTCGATGTCAAATAACATAGCGGAAGGTTCAGGAAGCAGTTCAAAGGCCGAGTTCCGAAATTTTCTGAATATCGCAAGGCGCAGCACCTTTGAAAATGCAAACATCCTCATAGTCTTGCACAGAAGAAACCAACTCGATGAAGCTATGCTGGTCGCAGTGCTCGATCGTCTGGATGTGCTGTGCCGTAAAATTACGAGTTTCCAAAAATCACTAACAAGGATGTAGCGCATAGGGCAGAGAGCAGGGTGCCCCAAGCCTTCTCCTCTATGCTCCATGCACAACGCCCTTTGCCCCATGCGCCATGCTCTCTGCCTGAAGGAATGCAAATGACTGAAGAACTTCACGAAGACGAAATAAACCTCTTAGAGTACTGGGACGTCCTTTGGCGCAGGAAAATCATGATCATCGTTCTGTGCACGGTTTCCGTCACGGCAACCATGATTATGAGCCTGCTTTCACCTAAATACTACAAGTCCGAGACCGTGGTCATGGCGTCCGCCTCCGATTCGGGCGGCCTGGGCGCAGCATTGTCTGCCATGCCCCTCGTGGGCGCTCTGACGGGAGC
>DAIDTZ010000415.1 GCA_027456925.1 Nitrospirota bacterium | reverse complement strand
CCGACGAGGCCTTTGAGATAGCCCGGCAGGAGAACAAACCCGTTTTTCTGAGCACGGGCGCCGTATGGTGCCACTGGTGCCATGTGATGGCAAAGGAATCCTTTGACGATGAAGAGACTGCGCGGCTCTTGAACGATCTTTTCATCAATATCAAGCTTGACCGCGACCAGAGGCCCGACATTGACCGCAGGTACCAGCAGGCCGTTGCAGCCATGGGTGGAGGAAGCGGTTGGCCGCTTTCGGTTTTTCTGACGCCCGACAAGAGGCCTTTCTACGGCGGGACCTATTTCCCGCCCGAGAACCGGCAGGGGAGACCGGGGTTTAAAAATGTGCTGTGGTCCGTGCACAAGTTTTACGCGACGAAGAAAAATGATGCTGCGGAATACGCAGAGCGTGTCATGGAAGCACTCAAGGCGGAGGCGCTCGAACCCACAGATGTCGATGAAGCAATGGTCAGGGAGGCGGAGAGCGCCATGCTTTCCCAATTCGACATGCAGAACGGGGGGTTCGGCACGGCCCCCAAATTCCCCATGACCGGGGCGCTCGAGTTCCTCATACGGCGGTCCCTCCTGCCCGAGGGGGCCGCTGCGGGCACGGCCGCGCGCGCCATGCTTGACGCCATGGCACGGGGCGGATTCCACGACCACGTGGGCGGCGGGTTCCATCGCTATGCCGTTGATGAGGCGTGGATCGTTCCACACTTCGAAAAAATGGCCGACGACAACGCAGGGCTTCTCAGGAATTATACGGACGGGTATGCCGTATTCGGCGACGAAGGGCTTCGCGACGTTGCGATGGGCATTGTCGCATTTACCCGGCAGGTTCTGTCCGATCCTGACGGCGGATTCTTTGCCAGCCAGGACGCTGATGTGACGCCCGATGACGAGGGCGGATACTTTACCTGGACCGATCATGCCCTGAGAACAGCGCTTGACCCTGAAGAGTATACCGTGCTCTCGGCATATCTGCTGCATGAGAAGGGAAGCATGCACCATGATCCGGCAAAGAAGGTGCTGTTCGCAGAGCAGGCCGTGGAGGACCTTGCGAAAGAGCTCGGGAGGAATGTGGGGGGCATCCGGGTGACCATCGAACGGGGCAGGAAAAAACTGCTCAAAGCCCGCGCAAAGAGAGAGGCCCCCTTCATCGACCGTGCGCTGTACACCGCGCAGAACGGCATGCTGATAGCGGCCTGGTTCCACGCCGGCAGCGTGTTCGGTGACGGGGCGATCACGGCTTTTGCGGCCAGGAGCCTTGAGCGGGTCCTGCGGGAACGGCTTGTCAACAGCGCGCTGCTCCATGCAGAAGGCATCCCTGCCGGGCTGGACGACTATATCCATCTCATCGACGCGCTGATCGAGGGCTATGCGGCAGCGGCGGACCGGCAATATCTTTCGCAGGCCGATGAGCTCATGACGGTCTGCGTCGATCGGTTTTTTGATGCCCAGGCGGGCGGCTTCTTCGATACCGAGACGGATGTCCTGGGCACGCGGCTCAAGAAGATCGAGGATGCGCCCCATCCCTCGGCCAATGCCCTGGCCATCCTCCTGCTCCTGAAACTGTCGCTCATGATTGGCAAGGATGAATATCAACGGATCGCCCTTCAGTCGCTCAAGCTGTTTGCCGGACTGGCGCGTGAGATCGGCGCGCATGCCGGGACCTACTTCTGCAGCCTCGACGCGTCATTTCGCATGTTGAAACTTGCAGTTGAAGCCGCGCCGGAAAGCAAGCTTGCCCGCACCTCCCGCGCTCTCACGGGAAAGACGTATGCGGCGATCGTTTACGGGGACGACCACGACCGGGTGATTCCCTGCAGTCATGACACGTGTTCTGAGCCTCTTTCCGACGCCGAGGACCTCAAAGTCTTAGTATAGTGCCCCGACATATGCTAGAATAACCCGAGATGCTCACTAAGGAAAACTTCGTAAAAATATTTCCCGCGTTCCGGGACAGTTTGCGGAACCTTGTGCCGAAGATGCTTGCCGCCGGGCAGCAGCGATCGATTCCCCGCGATGCTCGTATCTACGCCGAGGGCGACGCCTGTTCATCCATCGCCTTTGTCCTGTCCGGAGAAATTCGGGTGTTTAAGATCGGCGATACGGGCCGCGAGATCACGCTCTACGAGATTGGCCACGGCGAGACCTGCATCCTGAATGCCTCGTGCATCCTCTCCGGATCGACCTATCCTGCGCATGCTGTTGCGGTTTCGGATGTGGACGTTCTTCTCGTGCCCTCTGCCGATTTCCGCAAGCTCGTGATGGAACAGGAAGCGATGAGGGACTTCGTGTTCACCCTTCTCAGCCACCGGCTTGCCGCGGTCATGGAACTCGTAGAGGAAGTGGCCTTCGGCAGACTGGACCAGAGGCTTATGGAGCATCTGGTCCAGAAGTCAGCGAACAATGTCCTTGAAACCACGCACCAGAAGATTGCGAACGACCTCGGGACCTCCCGGGAAGTCGTGAGCAGACTGCTCAAGGATTTTGAGCGCAAAGGGCAGGTCAGACTCTCCCGGAATTCGATTACTCTTATGAAGCACTGATGCGCAGCAGCCGAAGCATTTGTCGCGGCCTCTTCATTTCTCGTCCATCCTCCCTGGTTGTTCCGCATTCACATTTCCTTTGTGACTAAGTCACAGACAAACTTCTCCTGTTCAGGTATCCTGTGACCTAAGGATGCAGCCGCAATGGTTGCCGTTATCATCAAAACACTACAGGAGGAGCATATCATGAAAAAGAACGTCGGTAGTATCGAACGGACTATCAGGATCATCGCGGGGATCGCGGTCCTGTCCCTCGCTTTTGTGGGGCCGAAGAGCCCCTGGGCCTATCTCGGGATCGTGCTGATTGCAACGGGTTTCATCGGCTGGTGCCCGCCTTACGCGCTTTTGGGCATCTCGACCTGCAAGAACTGCAAGTAGTTTCCTGCCATCGAGGGGGGCGCGACTTTTGCGCTCCCTCTTTTTTTCTCTTCTGAATCCCCGCAGAACGCCAAAATTTCGGCTTGACACCAGTGCGCACTCAGGTGTATTGTACCCGGACTTAGCAATGGTTTGCCAAACCCAAAAGCCCCCGGAAAGAGGGGCTTTTTTTACCTTTGCCGAGAAAGCGTACAGGGTCATTGTCGCCGAATCAAAAGGGTATTCCCGCCGGAACAAAGACCGATACAACAATACCGCAAAGGGCATAGAGCATAGGGCAGAGAGTCTGTGGCGGGCGACCGAGGTGGTTGCCGCTATGCTCCATGCGCTCTGCGCTATGCGATTTTTTTGAGGAGTCAACTATGTGCCGTTTGAGTGCGATCACATCGAGCGACTATTTTTCCCCCATGGAGAACATTCATGCGCTCGAGACCATGAAGGAAGGCCATGACGGGTCGGGTCTGGGGCTGATGCTGAAGGACATGGCCGGGCCGTTCGCGGACTATAAACAGTATCCCACCATGTCGGCCATCTGCTCGAACAAGGGCCTCGGCATGCTCGAAGACTACATGAAGGCCCAGGGCTTTATCGAGAAGTTTTCCTGGGAGCCGCCGATCAAGAACGTTCCCGGCGTCGAACGGCGTGAGCATTACATCGCGAAGGTCTACGACTATCCCGCACTATACAAAGACCGGCCGAAGGCGGAGCAGGAAGACCTGCTCATGCACACGCGGCTTGCGCTCCGTCTCATGGGCGAACCGGACGGGTCGCTCTTCGTGTTCTCCTTCTACCCCGACGTGTTGACGCTCAAAGAAGTGGGAGACCCGCTCCAGCTCGGCGAGTTCTTCGGCATCGAGAAGTCGGGCATCAAGTCCAGGATCGTCCTGGCCCAGGGACGTCAGAACACCAATTACGCCATCTACCTCTATGCCTGCCATCCCTTCTTCATCCAGGGCTACGCCACGATGACGAACGGCGAGAACACCGCCTTCGTGCCGATCCGCGAGTTCCTGACAGGCCGTGGCAACGAAGGTTACATGGGCTACAACTCGGATTCCGAGGTCTTCACCCATATCATGCACTATACGAACCGGACCCTCGGGTATCCGCTTCCCTATTATAAGGACATCATTACGCCGATGAAGGACGCGGAGATCGAGAAGCGCTCCGACGGGGCCGCGCTCCGGCTGCTCAAAAAGTCGCTCCGCCCGCTCTGCATCGACGGACCCAACTGCGTGATCGGGTTTACGCCGGACGGCACGGTCTTCATGGTGCAGGACTCGAAGAAGCTTCGGCCCGGCGCCGTGGGCGGCAAAAACGGCAAGTACGCGCTCATGTCCGAGGTCTGCGGCGTTGACAGCGCAATCCCGGACCGGGATAGATCAACGGACATCTTCCCCATGAAGTACGATATGGTGATCATAGCGCCCGGAGCACAGGAGGTGCAGGTATGGAATCAGCTTCACGGTTAGACAAGAACCACCAGCTCTCGTTAAAGGAGCTTCCTTATATCGTCCAGTGGCGCGAGGACCGCTGCACCCGCTGCGGCCGCTGCACAGCCGTTTGCCCCATGAAGTCCATTGAGGCCACGGTCTATACCCAGCGCGTCGTCTCCTCGGAAGGATCGAGCCCGGAGCCGAAAGTTTCGCGCAGGCTGACCCAGGTCGTGCGCCAGGTCACGGACATCGACCGTTACTGCATCGGCTGCGGCACCTGCACGCTCGTCTGCCCCACGGACGCCATTTTTCCTGAATATAATTTCCAGCACAAGCTTTATCACGTTAAGAACAAAGGCGGCATCCCCTTTATGCGCGGCGGGCGGCGGAACGATCCGTCGCAGACAACGCTCGACAAGCTCAAGTTCACCCGCATCTCCATGCTGACCGACCCGGCGCTTGACGCGGGCAGGCACGAGTTCCGCATCAGGACGCTCCTGGGCAGGAACCTGCCTGCTGAACAGCTTCCGCTCACCGTGGAAGGCGGCAAGCTCATCGCAACTGCCGGCTCCTTTGTTCCGCCGGTGCGCGAGATCTATCCGATCCGCATCGGCAGCATGTCCATCGGCGCTCTCTCTCCCCACATGTGGGAAGGCCTTGCCATGGGCATCACCTATTTGAACGAAGTGGAAGGCCTGCCGGTCGTCATGTGCTCGGGCGAAGGCGGCATGCCGCCCTCGATCCTGAAGTCACGGTACATGAAATACTTCATCCTCCAGATCGCATCGGGCTATTTTGGCTGGGACGAGATCATCCGCGCCCTTCCAGACATGATCGAAGACCCGGCTGCGATCGAGATCAAGTACGGACAGGGCGCAAAGCCCGGCGACGGCGGTTTGCTCCAGGCCTATAAAGTTCTGGGGCTTATCGCCAAGATCCGCGGCGTTCCCCAGTTCGTGGACCTGGCATCGCCGCCCACGCACCAGACCAAGTATTCCATCGAAGAGGCTGTTGCAAAGATGATCCAGTCCATGTCCATGGCCTGGGGTTTCCGCGTGCCGGTGTATCCGAAAATTTCCGGCACCAAGACGGCCCGCGCGGTCCTGAACAACCTTGCGCGGAACCCCTATGCAGCCGCGCTTTGCATTGACGGCGAGGACGGCGGCACGGGTGCGGCGTACAACGTCTCCATGGACAAGATGGGCCACCCGATTGCGTCGAATATCCGCGACTGCTACCTCGACCTTGTGAAGCAGGGCAAGCAGAACGAGCTTCCCCTGATTGCAGCAGGCGGCGTGGGCAAGGGCGGGAACCTTGCCGCGAACGCGGCGGCACTCATCATGCTCGGAGCTTCGGCCGTGGACACCGGCAAGTACATGATGCAGGCTGCAGCGGGCTGCTTCGGCGACGAGTACAACCGCTGCAACGTCTGCAACCTCGGCAAGTGCCCGCGCGGCATAACCACGCAGGACCCCAAGCTCTATCGCCGTCTCGATCCCGACAAGGTTGCTGAACGGGTCGTGGAAGTGTTCAAGGCAGCGGACACGGAACTGAAGAAGATCTTTGCGCCGCTCGGAAGGAGCACGGAACTCCCGATCGGCATGTCGGACGCCTTGGGCGTGAACGACAAGGAAATCGCGGACCGGCTGCAAATCTCATACGTTTGCTAAGTATTTGCCACAGAGACGCAGAGTCGCAGAGGAACCAGAAAGTTAGTTTAGCTTTCTCCGTGTCTCAGTGACTCCGTGGCTAATAATTGATTTGAGGACAAAATGATAATCAAGGGCAATATCGACGGAAAACGGGTCTCTTCGAAAAATCTCGAAGACCAGCTTCAGAAGGCCATCAAGGACGGGGCCAAAGAGCTTACCATCGTGGCCGACGGCCAGCACGGCATCGGCGGACGCATCTGGCCGCAGTACGGCAAGGTGAAGGTCACTATCGAGGGTACGGCAGGCCAGCGCGTGGGCAGCATGGGCATGGACAACACCGAGATCGTGGTCAAGGGCTCGACCTCCGACGACACGGGCTGGCTCAACTGCGGCACGGCGATCACGGTGCTGGGAGACGTGGCGAACGGCGCGCACAACGCAGCGGCCCAGGGCAAGCTCTATGTCCAGGGCGGCGGCGGCGCGCGGTGCGACACCATGACCAAGAAGAACCCGCGTTTTCCGGACCTCGAATCCTGGTATTTCCGGAGTGTAGGCGACTCCTTTGCCGAATTCAAGGCAGGCGGCATTGCCGTGGTCTGCGGCGTCGATCCCCGCGATCCTGAAAATATTTTAGGCTACCGTCCCTGCGTGGGCATGGTCGGCGGTACGATCTATTTCCGCGGCCCGATCAAGGAATACAGCAAGGCGGACGTGAAGCTCGTGGACCTGACACCCCAGGACTGGGAGTGGCTGTTCGCGAACATGAAGCCCTATCTTACGGCCATCGACCGCATGTCCCATTACGAAGAACTGACGAAGGACATGAGCGCGTGGAAGAAGTTCATCGCCTTTACGCCGGCTGAGAAGAACAAGGCAAAGGGCAAGCTCAAGATGGGGCTTACCGAGTTCCGCTTGAATATGTGGGAAAAGGAAGTGGGCAAGGGCGGCATGTTCGGCGCTTATCTGACCCACGACCGGAGCGTGCTTCCGTATATCACCACCGGCGAAGAGCGGCGCTGGAAGCCGGAGTGGAAGAACGACAAGTATCTTCCGCCCTGCGCTTATGCCTGCCCGTCGCGCATCCCGTCGCACAAGCGCGCGACCTTGATCCGGCAGGGGAGAACGGCGGAAGCACTCAGCCTCGTGCTCCAGTACAGTCCGCTCCCGGCAACGGTCTGCGGCACGGTCTGTCCCAACCTCTGCATGACCGATTGTACGCGCGGCAGGGTTGATGAGCCGCTCAACATCAAGGAATACGGCGCTGCAGCGCTGAACCTGAAGGCCCCGAAGAAGGCAAAAGCAACAGGCCATAAGATCGCCGTCATCGGCGGCGGGCCGGGCGGCCTTTCCACGGCATGGCAGCTGGGCCTCAAGGGCCACACTGTCGATCTCTATGAAGCCTCGGACAAGATCGGCGGCAAACTGGAGATGTGCATCCCCCGCGAGCGTCTGCCCAAGAAGATTTTGGATAAAGAGCTCTCGCGCTTTGCCGAGATCGGCGTGAATGTCCAGGTGAAGTCCTCTGTGGACAAGAAAAAGTTCGACAGGATCTACAAGGACCACGATCTGGTCGTGATTGCCGTCGGCGCCCATGAGGGCCGCGTGATCCCGTTTCCGGGACATGAGGACGTGGTGAAGGGCATCGACTATCTCAAGGAAATAAACTTCGGCAAGCCGAAGAACTTGAAGGGCAAGAAGGTCGTCGTGATCGGTGCCGGCAATGTGGGTATGGACATCGCATGCCAGGCCTATGACCACGGCGCCGCGTTAGTTACCTGCGTTGACATCCAGAAGCCTGCTTCCTTCGGCAAAGAGCAGCAGATGGCAAGAGAACGGGGAACGCAGCTCTTGTTCCAGAAGGTGACCGAGAAGTACGTTGCCCGGGAAAAGAAGATCTACTTCAAGGACGGCACAACCCTGGATGCGGACATGGTGATCATCTCCATCGGCGAGAAACCGGTGCTCGATTTCCTGCCCCCGTCGATCAATACCGAGCGGGGCTACATCACCGTGAACGACCTGGGCCAGACCTCGGATGTGAAGGTCTTCGCCATCGGCGACGCGACCAAGCCCGGTCTCGTTACCCATGCCATCTGCGCGCGCAAGGTAGCGGCGGACAAGATCCATTCGCTCCTTATGAACACCGATTACGTGCCCGAAGAGCGGCGAGTGATTCCCTACGAGCGGATCAAGACGGAATATTATGAAGTATGCAGGCTGAACGACGTCAAGTTTTCTCCCAAGAAGGAAGCAGACCGCTGTATGAGCTGCGGTTCCTGCCGGGACTGCGGCATGTGCGAGCAGTCGTGCTATTACGGCGCTATCACGAGAAGGAAACTGCCGAACAAGTCCTTCGAGTACGTGGTGGACGAAAGCAAGTGCATCGGCTGCGGCTTCTGCGCAGGGATCTGTCCCTGCGGCGTGTGGGAGATGGTTGAGAACGTCTAGCCATCAACGCTGAACTCCGAACTTTGAACTGTTGTTAAGCCCTTTGCCTGGAATATGGGAAAGGGCTTTTTTTTTCCGAAACGTTCTTGCATTTGTACATGATCAGGAATATTCTTTATACGCATAGAACACTATTTGCCCAACCTGTCGACAGAAGACGGATATGCCTATGTCTAAATTTTACGATATTAAATTCAAGGCTGTCATTGTCGGGGCCGTCGCGGACAACGCAGGGACCTTTCTCTTTATGATGATCCTCGCGAGCGCGCTCCTGTCAACAGGCCTTTCCGAGGACCAAGTCATGAACCGGATGAAGAGCATGAGCGGCCTGCTGCTGCAACTCATCGTCGGCCTGGGCTGTACCGTCCTGGGCGGGTACGTCGCCGGCAGAATGGCAGGCCGGGCAGAGGTCCTGCAGGGAGCGCTCGTCGCAGCCCTCGGAATGATCGTTGCGCTGATCTTCCGGGAAGGCGGAACCCCGGTGTGGTTAGGCATCGCAGGATTCGCCGGCATGCTTCCGGCCGGGATGGGCGGAGGGTATTTGGCTTACCGGCGCCGCAGTGACCTCAAGAAAACAGGAACGGCGGAATAACCATGTTTTTCTTTAAAGCATTGACCACACCTGTGTCGCATGCTATCATATCCCAAACGATAAAATGAGAGTAAGCAGATCGGGCGTGAAAACGAGAAAATGAATGGGCGCTGAAGAGAAAAACAGGAATGAAATCCTTTCCCGGATGGCTGCCGATCTCTTTGTTCAATCAAAGAGCGGCGAAGAGCTGTCATCCAAAATCCACCGTCTCCGCGATGAATTAAAAAACGTAATTGAACGTGGAGATACGATATTCGGAAAATTCCTCGGACTCGTGGAATCGTTCCGGGAGATCATTCCTGACGAGAAACAGCGGTACCATGCCGCTATCAAAGCGTTGTCAACGACTTCGAAAGTCAGCACGCGAGATATCGTTGCGGCCGTTAACAACCAGCTTGAAGAGCTCAAGATACTCGAAAAGGTCTTGTTGAGCGCCCCTTCCGGCGGGCGCGACGACCTTAAGGTCATGGAAGCCAAAGCACAGGAGCTGAGAGAAGAGATATCGAAACTGCGTGAAAAAATAGGGCAGCTTGAAAGCGAAGAAAAAGTGCTTCTCCATAGCATGGCGACGCAGAAAAAGGATATGGAGTTCGTCTCGAAGGCAGTGGGGGAACTCTTCAAGGAAATCGCGACGGAGATAACCTTTATCAGTAAGAAAGTCGCTGACGTTACTGTCGCTGACGTTACTGTTGAAAGCGCGGCCCCTCAGCCGGTCCTGTCTAAGGATTCCGGTAAAAGTGATATTCCCGTCCAGGAAAAAGAGGGCGGTGATCAGAAAAGCGGGATCCCTGGGCCTTCTGCGCCGCAGGACGCGGAATGGCGGAAAAAATGCCCTATGTGCGGCGGCCGAATGGACTTCTACGGCAGGGAGAGAACGTGGAGGTGTTATTCCTGCGCGTTCGAGGAGTTAAAAGAGGAAAAGGGAGGCAGCGAGCAGAAAAACGAAATCCCCGAGCCTTCTGCGCCGCAGGGCACGGATTGGCAGAAAAAATGCCCTATGTGCGGGGGGCGAATGGACTTCTACATGAACGAGAAAAAGTGGATTTGTTTTTCCTGCGCATTCGAGGAACCAGAAGAGGGTGATGTTCACGACAAAAACGAAGTAAAAATCGAGTTTGAGCACGAACCTGAACCCTTTCAGGCTTCGAAGCCGATATCCAAACCATCACCGTCCATTGCCGTCCCTCTGGCAGACATGTCTTTTAACGAATACCAGGAACCGAAAAAGAGAGCATCACCGGCCCATAGCCAAGCGTCGTCCAAAAAAAAGACTTGCCCGGCCTGCCGTAAAAGAATGAGCTGGCACGAGGAGGAGAAGGCTTGGCGGTGCTCCTTCTGCGGATATGAGCGAAGTATTTAAACTGGCATATGCAGGGGGTTTGGGAGATGATGGAGAACGTGTAACAGAGAATACCCCTTGCCGTGTGAGGAAGAATCTTATCGGATCGTGAAGATAAAGCCTTTTGCCCGAAACGGCAAAGGGTTTTTTGTTTATTGTACGGCAGTTGCTTCGTTCCCGCGGTGAACTCCGGACCTGTAGCATCGTACGTCTCAGGTTCTTGACAATCCCCCGGGGTGAAGTATAAGATCGTGTGAAATTCTCCCTGGAGGCAGCGCGTGGCTGACTATTTCAAGATCATTTACGAATATAAATTCAGCAACAATACGTTGAAGAGATTTGATCTCCTGCTCAACAAGGAGAATCTTGCCCTGGTCAGCGGCAAGAGCGATAATTCGCCCGCATGGGCGCGCCTGGATTTTCATCAATGCACGAACTGTCCACTGAACACGACCCTCTCCCCTCATTGTCCCGTTGCGGCGAATCTTTCGGAAATCACGCAGGAATTCAGCGACGTCACCGCTGCGGACAAGGTGACGGTCACCGTCACGGTCAAGGAGCGGACGTATTTCAAGGCAACCTCGATCCAGGAAGGCTTAAGCCCACTTCTTGGAATCATCATGACCACGAGCGGATGTCCTGTCATGGAGCCGCTTAAGCCCATGGTCAGGTACCATCTTCCTTTTGCCAGTCTGGACGAGACCGTCTTCAGGATGGTCTCCCTCTTTCTGGTGGCCCAGGTCATACGGGGCCGGGCAGGCAAGGAGCCCGAGTGGGACCTTGAGGGCCTTTCCCGGATCTACGCGGAAGTGAAAAAACTGAACAAGGACTTCGGTCAACGAATGATCGCTGCGGCGCGCAATGACGCCAATGTCCATGCCCTGGTAAAACTGAATGTGTTCGCTGTCATGGTCCCTGTTGTGGCGGAAAACATGCTGAAAGAAATTACCCCTTATTTTTCATCATACCTTAAGTAGGCATTCCCGGCGACGCACGCTTCAGCAGTGTTTTTTTAAGGGAAAAACCGATACGTTAATTCAATTCATCTCGCTTCTTTTCTCTCTGTAGGTGTATTGCTTGATTCAAGCATATCGCCGCGTCGATGAATGTCAACAAATCATGCAACCGTGCATGCGACCACGGTATTATGTTGTTTGATGCGTACCCCTGACGGATGGATTCTGATCCCGTCGCTTCACACGTGACAAACTCCCCATCTTGTGCTATACGTTGATTATATCGCCAATGCCGCGATTGACGATAGTTGCCGTTAAACGTATCCCATTTTCCTCCACACCTTTGTTAAGCCATCATCGTGAAATCCATGAGGAGTTAAGCAGGGAGTCACCATGAAAGTCCCGGAGAAAAAAAGTGCTGGGTCGTCCGACCGGAGAAATCCGGCACGAACAGGCAGCGACGAAGAGATACGCTTCAGGACCTTGTTCGAACAAGCCCCTTACGGAGCTCTGCTCATCGATCTTGAAGGGAACCTGCTCGACTTTAACGAAGCCGCGCACCGCCAATTAGGCTACTCGCGGGAAGAGTTCGCAAAACTTCGGCTTTCGGAAGTCGATGTAATGCAGAGCCCCGAGGAGATACAAAAGAGCATTGCCGATGCCTTGGCAAAAGGACGGACCGAATTCGAAGTTGTCCACAAAACCAAGCAGGGCGAGCTGAGGAACGTGCATGTCATCAGCCAGGTGCTCGTCTTATCCGGCAAGACGGTTTTTAACACGATCTGGCGCGATATTACGGACCAGAAACGGGCGGAGGAAGCGGTCAGGCAAAGTGAAGAAAAATATCGCATGCTTTTCGACAACACTCCCCTGGGCACTGTCATCGTGGACATGGACCGGCGCATCGTGGATTGTAATGTTGCTTTTCAAAAAATGCTCGGCTACAGCCTTGCAGAGCTGAAAACCATGACCGTCCCTCAAATCAGCCATGCCGATGACGACCTGGCGACCCGAAAGCATTACCGGGCCATGATCAACGGGGACATAGACAGTTTTACGATGGAAAAAAGGCATATCCGGAAAAACGGGACGATCCTCTGGACCAATTTGACGGGGACGGTGATACGGGATGACCAGGGCAAGCCTCAACGGTTGTTCGGCATCGTAGAGGACATCGCCGAACGCAAGAAAACCGAGGAATCCTTGCTGCTCTTCAGGAACTTGCTGAATCAGTCGAATGACGCGATATTTGTCACTGATCCCGCAACGGGCCGCTTTCTCATTGTGAACGATAAAGCATGCGTCAATCTGGGATACGGCAGCAAAGAACTGCTCGCGAAGAGGACCATGGATATCGAAGCAACTTTCCCGGATCAGGCCTCCTGGGATGCCCATGTCAATGAAGTGAAAAGCCTCGGCTACATGATTCTCGAAGGAAAGCACAAGCGCCAGAACGGGGCCTTGTTCCCCGTGGAAGTAAACGTCACGTATATGACTGTAGGGGACAGGGATTACATGGTGGCAGTGGCCCGGGACATCTCCGAGCGTAAATTGTCGGAGCAGGCCCTGCGCCTGAGCGAAGAACGTCTGTCGAAAGCGCAGATGATGGCTCACGTCGGCAACTGGGAATGGGACCTGGTCACGAATCAGCTCTACTGGTCCGACGAAGTGTATCGGATCTATGGAGTGGACCCAGCAACGTTCGTTCCGACATTCAACGCTGTCGGGAAAGCCCTGCATCCCGACGATCGGGAGCCTTTTGCAAATGCAGTTCATGCCGCGATCTACGAACGAAAGCATTTCGAGATGGATTACCGCCTCATTCGTCCCGACGGCGCGGAAAGGACCGTGCATACCATAGGCGAGGTAGCCTATGACAGCGCAGGCAAACCCCTTATCAAGTTAGGCACGGTCCAGGACATCACCGAACAAAAGCGGGCCGAGGAAAAGCTCCGGCAGAGCGAGGAATTTGCCGGGAACATCCTGAACACGGTGGACGAGGGGTTTATCGTCATCGACCGGGATTTCCGCATACAAACCGCCAATAAGGCTTATTGCAGCCAGGCCGGCAGGACCTCCGATGAGGTCGTCGGCAGGCATTGCTACGAAATATCCCACGGCACACTCCGGCCGTGCTTCGAAGAGAATGAGGAATGTGCTGTCCGCCGCGTCTTTGAGACGGGCAAGCCCCATACGACGCTGCACCGGCACCGCGATGCAAAAGGTTCGATCCTGTACGTAGAGACCAAAGCCTTTCCGATACAGGTCAACTCGGGCGCGGTTACGTCGGTCATCGAAACGGTCACCAACATAACGGAACAACACCTCCTTGAAGAGGAACGGCTGAA
>DAIDTZ010000414.1 GCA_027456925.1 Nitrospirota bacterium | reverse complement strand
GTCCCAAGCTACGGTTCATCAACCCCTTTTGAGCTCACCACGCCTACGGGAGCCGTTATTCTGAGCACGCTGGCTTCAAACTTCGGCCCCCTTCCGCAGATGAACGTGAGTCGCATCGCTTATGGCGCAGGCAACAGGGAGCTCGAAGGCCGGCCGAACGTGCTTCGGCTCCTGATCGGAGAGCCGGCGGGCTCCTACGAGGAAGATACGTCTCTCGTTATCGAGACGAACATTGACGACATGAACCCCCAGGTTTATGATTATCTTATCGAGAAGTTGATGGAGCAGGGCAGCCAGGACGTTTACCTCACGCCGATCATCATGAAAAAAGGAAGGCCCGCTATCCTGCTTTCGGTCCTCACCGATGCGTCAAACAGCGATGCAGTCCTTGATACCATTTTCCGCTAGACTACGAGCATCGGCGTGCGCATCCGGGAAGCGGGCAGGAAAAAACTTTCACGGGAGATCCGGGAAGTCGAGACAAGGTACGGCAAGATCAGAGTGAAGATCAGCAAGCGCGGGGATGAATTACTAACCGTGACGCCTGAATATGATGACTGCCGCAGAATTGCGGAAGAGAAGCAAGTGCCGCTCAAAACAGTAATAGAAGAAGTAAAAAATCAGTTTTCTCGCAAAGCTCGCTAAGAACGCAAAGGAAGGCTAAGGAGCTATAATATTGTCGGAAAACGAAATTGCAAAAATTATTGTCGATCTTTGTGTGAAAATTCATAAAGCGCTGGGCCCAGGGCTCTTGGAGTCTGTTTATGAAGCCGCTCTTGCATATGAACTTAAAAAGCTTGGGATCAAGTTTGCCAGCCAGGTAGATATCCCTATTGTGTACGATGAAATCACCATGGATATCGGATTCAGAGCTGATGTTATAGTAGATAACCAAGTTATTGTCGAGTTAAAATCCATTGAAAAAGTCAACCCGATTCACAAGAAGCAATTGTTAACTTATCTGAGGCTGTCTAAAAAGAAGCTGGGGTTGCTTGTTAATTTTAATGTTGAGCTAATAAAGAATGGCATTACCCGTATTGCAAATGGCCTATGATTTTATTCCGGTTTAAGACTTCCTTTGCGCCCTTTGCGAGCTTTGCGAGAGACGCCTTTGATGTTGATCTTAAATATTGAGCGAGAAACCAATGAGAACTTTACGCATTTCCATGGCCCAGATAAACCCCCTTGTCGGCGACCTCTCCGGCAACCGGGACAAGATCATCGACTACATCGGCCGGGCGAGAAAACAAGGCGCTGACGTGGTCGTGTTCACGGAGCTGGCAGTAACGGGCTACCCTCCCGAGGACCTGGTGCTCAAACCCCAGTTCGTAAAAGACAACCTCCGCACGCTCAGGAAAATCACGAAGGCGACGCAGGGAATAACGGCCATCGTCGGGTTTGTGGACAACAATAAACACATCTACGATGCGGCGGCAATCATGAGCAACGGAAAGCTCGTCCACATCTATCACAAGATGCTGCTGCCGAACTACGGCGTGTTCGACGAATACCGGTACTTCAAGCCCGGCAAACGCTTCCCGATCATCACCATCAAGGGTGTCAATGTCGGCGTAAATATCTGCGAGGACATCTGGTACGCCGACGGCCCGGCCCGCACCCAGGCGCTTGCCGGCGCCGAGATCATCGTCACCATAAACGCGTCGCCCTACCACAAAGGAAAAGGCTGGGAACGCCGGCAGATGCTCGCCTCCCGCGCAAAAGAGAACAACGTCCACGTGGTCTACGCCAACACGGTAGGCGGGCAGGACGAACTCGTATTCGACGGCCACAGCATGATCCTGGACTTCAAGGGGAAGCTTGTCGCCGCGGGAAAACAGTTCGAAGAAGACCTCGTCACCTATGACATCAAGCTGCCCGGACCTGCGCGCCGCGGCGCCGACACCGCGTCGGAGCTTATCCTCGACGAACATCGGGATTTTATCGACTCAATCGTCATATC